>DJFP01000175.1:0-2329 GCA_002432565.1 Flavobacteriales bacterium UBA5869 | reverse complement strand
AATTCGTAATTACCCCGAATTATGTTAAATAGAAATATTCCAGCCATTTTTCACCCTTCATCGAACCTTTCGGACCAAAACTTCGTCTTTTCTGCAATTATTCCATATATGTTTATTTGAACCGCGGGAAAACCAATTACCATCGCGTTTATGCAATCGACTCGATAGGTTTTGTTTTTCCGCGGTATTTTTTAGCCTTATTTTTTCCCGGATCTATTTCGTGGATCAAGTTTCAATTTCTATTTGGACTAAGATCTTTCAACTTACTCGGAACCCAAACGGCGCTTAGGTGAACAAGATCGGGCACCTGTGCAGTAAATGACAGTAAATTTCTCATACTGTTTGAGGCGGTACGCTGAGTTTATGAGAAATTCTGTCATAACCTGCTAACAGGTCGATTGGTTTACCCTCGCCTAGACTTTTTTGGCTCCACCTTTTTGTGGCAATGACAAAAAGGTGGAAATCTCCACATATTTTAGCGGATTGATACGATTATCCGGATGTATTGGAAAAACAACCGCCCCCCTGGTTTCATTGATAAATCAACTAAAAAAACCGCTCTTTCGGGCAAACTATTCCTTCAAAAACGCGTCTTTCTTCAAACCCCAATTACTAAATACAATTTATGAAGAAAATTTTACTACTAGTCACGGGCTGTTTATCCGTTTTCGCGATGAACACGACCGCTCAGCACATTGATTCTACTTTCAATACGAACGGCTACCTCCCCTACCAGGGTCCGAACTCGAATAGTGAAGAAAACCTGGGTTCCGGCATGGGCTCTGCACTGCAGGCCGACGGGAAAATTGTGACAGTCCTGAAAAGAGATCCGAATTCACCGGATTTGAACATGTACGTTTACCGGTATTTAGCCAACGGAATGCCCGATCCGACTTTCGGAACAAATGGTTCTGTTGGTACCTTCTGCGGAACAGAGAGCATCGGGTATGATGTGGAGATCCAACAAGACGGAAAAATTGTCATCATCGGTGAGTCCGAATACTGCATCAACGGGATCTGCGGAGCTAGCCAGTTCGTAATGATGCGTTTCAACACCAACGGAGACCTGGATTCCACATTCGGGAACGACGGGCACTTGCTCACAAACGATGTATTCACAGGAACTACCGGAACGTACTCCATTCCAAAAAGGCTGAACATTTTACCAAACGGAAAATTCATGGTCGGTGGAACCGGGCCGGGCGGAAAACCAGCTATTGTGCGCTTGAAACCGGATGGCTTCCCGGATAATTCCTACGGAACAAACGGCGTTTTTTCATTCACTGCAGTTCCAAGAACCCAATTTATCGATATGGCAATCGGGCCGAACGGGGAAACTTACGGGCTATTGCGCACAAGCAGCTGGGATCCGGCCACTACGAGTTACGACTCGGCAAATTACACCGACAACATCATTTTTAAACTGGACCCGAACGGAAACCCGGATTTAACATTCGGAACGAACGGCGTTTTCACCTTCGGAACGGACAATACGGACGAAGCTGCTTCTATTCTATTGTCGAGCGCCGGTAAATTATTGGTTGCAGGATACAACATGCCGGTCAACAACTATTATGTTTATTCTTACGGGCGTCGAAACAAAGGATTTGTGGCATTTGTGAACACAAACGGTTCTTTGGATACGAGCATTCCGAACGGGTTCTCCAACTTCCATTTCACTCAGGACAGCGCAACCTTCTTCAATAAGATCATTGAAAGAAGTCCGAATGAGTTCCTGGTTTGCGGATTCACAACCGATTATGTTAGTGGGAATTTCCAGCAAAAAGGACTGATCGTGAGCATGAACAACCAGGGACAATTAAACACCGCTTTCAACGGGAACGGCTACATGCAATTTGACCACGGAATGGTCGGTCCAAGCGGCTGGCAGGGGAAACTGGCGAATTTTATGGACGTGGATCTGACGAGTAACAACGACATCATCCTCTCGGGATACCGCAATCCGAATGCCGGAGGAACCAAAGGAAGTATATATATTTTGAAACTGACTTTTGGTCCGGGAAGCAACCTGTCGGTCGACGAATTTTCCCCGGAATCTGCATTTTCTGCTTATCCGAACCCGGTTGCAAACGGCAATTTCCGGATCGAACTGGAAGAAACTGCTGTCATACAACTTGTTTCACTCGACGGAAGAATCCTTTATGAAAACGAAATTCCGGCAGGAACATCGACCATCGCCCTTGACGCTGATTACAAAGGAATGGCGGTCCTGAAAGTACAGTCGAAAACAGGACAAGTTGGAACTCGTAAGTTATTATTTGAATAAATAGAACTCGTTTATTTGAACCGCAAAGATTCTGTGTTAACA
>DJFP01000133.1:9605-17505 GCA_002432565.1 Flavobacteriales bacterium UBA5869 | reverse complement strand
GAAACGTTTCATCATGGTTGCGCCACCCGCACCATCCTGGTACATGACATGATAAATCGTACGTTTATCGCCTTTCTTCCAAACATCCGCATGAACGATTCCCTTTCCTACAAACTTCTTCTCGGCCACTTTGGTCACAATGAATTTCCCGGTATTGAAAAAGATGATGATATCGTCAATCTCCGAACAATCATTAACTGCTTCGGTCTTTTTCAAGCCCCAGCCAATGAATCCTTCTTCGACGTCCACATACAATTTGCGGTTTGCAATAATTACTTTCGTTGCAGCAATATTGTCAAACACTTTCATTTCTGTTCTGCGCTCTTTCCCTGCTCCGAAACGCTTTTTCAGATCTTTGAAGTACTCGATTGCATATTCAACCAGGTTTGCCAGGTTCTTTTTAACCTCTTCCATTTCAGCTTCCAGCTTAGCGATCAATTCGTCTGCTTTATCAGAATCGAAACGCGTAATCCGGATCATTGGAATTTGGGTCAGGCGCTGTAAGTCTTCGTCTACAATCTCACGGATAAACTGTTTCTTGAATTTCTCGAAACGCTTATACATGTACTGGAATAAGTTCTCCTTATCGGAATAAAGCTTAAAATCGATATACATTTCTTCACGGATGAAGATTTTCTCTAAGGTAGAGAAATGCCATTGTGCCTCCAATTCAGATAAGCGAATCTCCAATTCTCTTTTTAACAGCTGAAGTGTATTATCCGTATTTACTTTCAGGATCTCAGAAACCCCCATAAAGCGCGGAGTATCTCCGTCAATTACCGAAGCGTTCGGTGAAATGGAAACTTCACAATCCGTAAAAGCATACAGCGCATCGATTGTTTTGTCCGGAGAAACTCCCGGAGCCAAATGAATCACAATCTCTGCTTCAGCGGCTGTATTGTCTTCGATCTTCTTAACCTTGATCTTCCCTTTATCGTTTGCTTTGATGATACTTTCGATCAACGAAGTAGTTGTACAACCGAAAGGAATCTCATTGATTGTCAACGTTTTATTGTCGACCTTTTTAATCTTTGCACGAACACGAACTTTTCCGCCTCTTAATCCATCGTTATAGTTGGTGAAATCGGCCATTCCCCCATTCAGGAAGTCCGGGAATATCTCCACTTTCTTTCCCCTCAAATGGTTGATTGACTGCTCGATCAGTTCATTGAAATTGTGGGGCAGAATTTTACATGCCATACCGACTGCTATTCCTTCTGCTCCCTGAGCCAAAAGAATCGGGAATTTTACCGGCAGGTTATCGGGCTCCTTATTTCTTCCGTCGTAGCTTAAAAGCCAGTTTGTGGTCTTCGGGTTAAATACTACGTGATTGGCAAACTTGGAAAGCCGTGCTTCGATATAACGCGGAGCAGCAGCCCCGTCACCGGTCAGGGTATTCCCCCAGTTTCCCTGGCAGTCGATCAACAATTCTTTTTGTCCGAGCTGCACCAGGGCATCCCCGATAGAAGCATCCCCGTGCGGGTGATATTTCATGGTGTTACCGATCACGTTCGCTACTTTGTTGTAGCGTCCGTCATCCAATTCCTTCATGGAATGCAGGATTCTTCGCTGAACGGGTTTAAATCCATCGTGCAAAGAAGGAACAGCTCGTTCCAGGATTACATAAGATGCATAATCCAGGAACCAATTTTCATACAAACCACTTAATGGAATGATATTTTCATCGGTATGCTTGTGGTCATCTGTTCCGAAGGAAGATTCTTCCTCGCCCCCTTCTTCGTTATTCAGATCATCATTTTCCGGATCTACCGGTCCAATTTCGTCTTCACTCATTGTCGTTCTTCGTTATTAAGTTTGAACTTCAATTTTTCTTTTTCGATTTCATCAATCAATTCCTCTTCCGTTGGTAAATATGGAAGATATTTTGTAGCAAACAGTTGTTCACTCTCATTTAAAACAGAATATTTTGCGATCGTTTTATCCGTTTCTGTACAGAGCAAAATTCCAATTGTTGGATTATCGTCTTCACCTCTTTTCAAATCGTCATACATCCGGACATACATATCAAGCTGCCCAATATCCTGATGTGTCAATTTATTCGTTTTCAACTCGATTAGTACAAAACACTTCATCAAATAATTGTAAAACACAAGGTCTATATAAAAGTCTGAGGTCTCTGTTTTAATATGCTGCTGACGCTCCACAAAAGCGAACCCTTTACCTAGTTCCAAAATGAACTTTTGTAAATTACCGATCAACGCTTCCTCAAATTGACTTTCTGTATAGCTCATGCCAGTCGGCAAGTTCAGAAACTCAAGCACCGATGGACTTTTTATAAATTCATCATTTCGGTTTATCTCAATCGCCCCCTCCTCTAAATGATCATTGACAATTGCTTTTTGTGTTGAAACCAAACGCTGGTAATACAGTGTAGAAATATTACGATCCATTGTTCTGACTGACCACATATTTTCTGAAGCTTCCTTCAAATAAAACTCCCTGGCTTTTTCGTCTGATACTTTTAAAACAAGTTGAAAATGTGACCAATTCAATTTGGCAGACAGTGTCTTCCATTTTCCAACCTCAGGAAAGACCAAATAAAACTGACGAAAATTCCGGATATTCCTCTCTGAAAAACCTTTACCAAATTCCGTAGTAAGCTCTGATGATAATTTTTTCAGTATTTCTTTTCCATAAGCAGCCCTGGAATCCCCATTTTGCTCTTCTTCGACCACTCGTCTTCCAATCTCCCAATACACTTCGATCATCAAAGAATTTATAGCCTGATAAGTCTTTGTTCGGGCTGAATAAACAAGCCTTTTAATATCCTGGATATACTGCATCAATTATTCTTAAGAAGCCTTTTCTATTTCTGCGTTTTCTTCTTCTGAATCGGGAGTATCCAAATCCACGCTCTTCTCATCGTCTTTCTCCACACGCAGGTTCTCAATGATAAAATCCTGGCGCTCGGGGGTGTTTTTCCCCATGAAGTAGGATAAAATGGAATCGATGGAAGCATTCTTGGTAAGAATAACCGGCTCTAAGCGGATATCGTCGCCGATAAAGTGCTTGAACTCGTCCGGTGAGATCTCTCCCAATCCTTTAAACCGGGTGATTTCCGGATTTTTTCCCAACTCGGTAATCGCTGCCCTGCGTTCTTCTTCCGAATAGCAATAAATGGTCTTTTTCTTGTTCCGAACCCGGAATAAAGGCGTTTGAAGTACATAAACGTGATTCCGCTTCACCAGGTCCGGGAAGAACTGCAAAAAGAAAGTCAGTAACAGCAAACGAATGTGCATTCCGTCAACATCGGCATCGGTTGCGATCACAATGTTGTTGTAACGCAGGTTGTCCATGTCTTCTTCGATATCCAAAGCTGCCTGGATCAGGTTGAACTCCTCGTTCTCATAAACCACTTTTTTGGTCAGACCGTAACAATTCAACGGTTTACCACGCAAAGAGAATACAGCCTGCGTATTTACATCCCGTGATTTTGTGATCGATCCGCTCGCCGAATCCCCCTCGGTGATAAACAAAGTCGTCAATTCCCGTTTCTCATCTTTGAGATCTGTTAAATGACTTCTGCAGTCGCGCAGTTTCTTGTTATGCAAACTTGCTTTCTTAGCTCTGTCGCGCGCCAGTTTCCGTATTCCCGAGAGTTCTTTCCGTTCGCGTTCCGATTGTTTGATTTTCTTTTCCAGTGTATCAGCCACATCCGGATGACGGTGCAGGTAATTATCCAGTTTATCCTTCAGGAAATCATTGATGAATGCCCGCATGGATTTTCCTTCCGGCTCAATTTCCTGGGAACCTAGTTTTGTCTTGGTCTGAGATTCGAACACCGGTTCGATCACTTTCACCGCAATTGCAGCTACAATCGACTGGCGGATATCCGAAGCATCGTAATCCTTCTTNNCCCTGTGTTGTATGCTGTCCGTTTACGAACGAATAGTAATCTTCCCCGTAAGTTTTCCCGTGTGTAAATGCCACTTCGATATCTTCCCCTTCCAAATGAATGATCGGGTATAGCGGATCTCCATCCATATTATCTTCCAGCAAGTCTTTCAGACCATCTTTTGACTGATACTTTTCACCATTGAAGTAAATTGCCAATCCACGGTTCAGGTAGCAGTAATTCCAAAACATCTTGATCAGGTAAGGCATTTTGAAAGCAAACTTTTTGAAGATCGATTCATCCGGGATAAACTCGAAGTAAGTTCCGTTTGCTTCTGTTGTTTTTTCCAACTTAGAATCCTCCATCAACTCTCCTCTTGAAAAAGTGGCTTGTTTCTTTTCTCCGTCGCGCACCGAATAAACCATGAAATAATCGCTCAGTGCATTCACAGCCTTGGTCCCCACTCCGTTTAGCCCTACAGATTTCTTAAATGCTTTGGAATCGTACTTTCCTCCCGTATTGATCTGCGAAACACAATCAATTACTTTCCCCAGGGGAATCCCGCGTCCGTAGTCACGAACGGAAACTTTCCCGTCTTTCACTTTGATGTCGATGCGTTTTCCATTCCCCATGACAAACTCATCAATGGAATTATCGACAATCTCCTTCACCAAAATATAGATCCCGTCATCCGCAGAAGAACCATCCCCCAGTTTCCCGATGTACATACCGGGACGCAGGCGAATATGCTCCTTCCAGTCCAGAGATCGTATATTATCTTCAGTATATTGATTTTCAGCCATAATAACGGATTCTGATAAGTCTTCAAAGATACTAACAGAAAGCTTTGTTTAAACCATGATTCATTAAGAGTTATGAACGATGCAAGGTTAATTTCGCAGGTAGAAATTATACCGTTTTTTGGGTATTGTTTAGAATTATTCCAACTAATAATTTTACCTAAAAACAAACAGCATGTGTCATTACAAAACAATCAGCAATAACTCATTCGGATGTCTCATTCAGTGCAAAAACTGCGAACAATTCCACCTTGGATTCGGAAATGTGGTACTCATTCTTTCTTACGATGAATTTATCCGTTTTTCCGACCAGGTTCACCACATTCACACCATGCATTATGAAGAAGAGGAAGCAAAGCTTCCGAAGACTGAGGGTTTATCTGACAAAGATGAAAAACCGAAGGAAAAAGCCAACGAAAAGATCTACATGCATACCGACAGCTCCAAAATGGTCCTGGCCTTCAATCACAAAGAATGGATGAAACTTTACCAGTTACTGGAAGAATCCCGCTTTATGCTTTATGCTTTATGCTAATGAATTAATCGAAAAGGCTTAGTTGTTTCGTTTCAGCCAGCCCCTTTTCCAGAAAACAAACACCAGAACAGCCGTAATCAGGATCATGAATCCCCAAACAATGTAGTAACCGTTTCGCGACTTCAGTTCCGGCATATTTTCAAAGTTCATTCCGTAAACTCCAACAATAAAAGTTAAAGGAATGAAAATTGCACTGGTAACCGTTAACACCTTCATAACCTCATTCATACGCTGTCCCTGGATCGCATAATAGAGATTCGCAATACCGTCAAGCATTTGTTTCTGCGCTTCAATTTCATCGATCAAACTCAAACAGATATCCTTCAACTCGCGGAAATAATGAATATTATCTTCGATAATCATTTCATTTTCCACCCTGTCAAGCTGCCCCATTAATTCTTTCATCGGGAAGACGATCTTACGCAGATCCAGGAGTTTTCGCTTTTCCCATTCCACTTTCCGAAGCACCTCGCTTTTCGGATTTCGAAGCACGATCTTATCCAGCTTTTCAATATTCAGGGCTATCTGTTCAACCACTTCGGTATAGTTATCGATAATTGCCTCCAACATGCGGAACAGCAAAAAATCAGGCCCCTTGTAGCGCACTTTTCCACGCTTGTATTCAATACGCTCACGCACTTCCGGAAAGTGGTCGGAAGCTTTTTCCTGAAAAGAGATCAGGTAATTGTCCCCGATAATAAAACTAATACGCTCCTTATTCAAATCATAGTGATTCAGACCTTCCCTGGGAAGTGCAGAAACAATACTGAAGAAAACATAATCGGAATACTCCTCGAGACGCGTTCGTTTATTCTCAGCAAACAAATCCTCCTGCAACAACCTGTCAACACACAACTTATCGCATAATTTATTGATCGCAGACTTGTTATTCATCGAATGAAAATTCAGCCAATAAGTAGCATTCATATCCACAAACGGATTGAAGTTTTCCGCGAAATAATCTTCCGTGTTTTTCTCCAGCGTAAAAGCATCGGAATTATACTTATAAAGTTGTGCTGCCTGAGACATACACGAAAATAATCAATTTAATTACGAATGCCGAATTCCTAATTACGAATTATCCCGGATTGGTATAGATCAATCAATCCTTTAGACAGATAAAATCTTGAACTGATTTTCAGTAGGAACACCAACCGTAGACGAGCGATTAATCGATTGTCTACATTATTTCAAAAGCTTTCTATAACGCTCAAATTCCTTTGCATTCGAAGAACGACGGATTGCGGCCAGGACTTTCAGTTTTTCGTGCTCGGTCAAATGCCAGGAAAGACTGATCCGATCCTTTTGCAGTTCACGCAGGTTCAAATTCACGGTTTTTACAGGAACATTGTATTTATCCTTAATCAAACGAAGTAATTCGTCCTGGTCGTAATCCTGGATACGCGGAAAATTCGTAAACACATTTGAAATCGGTGCTGAAAACTTATCAAACAACCCGAAAGAGCTCGTACTTTCATTGTACATGATCCGTTTATTATCCCGGATTTGGAGAATAACCACCCCTCTCGTGTTCTTACTTATCCAGGACTCCAGTTTCATCAGCCATTGAACCGTGATCTTTGTCCCGAAATTATCCCTTGCACCGGCATCCATCAGTTGAATTTCAGGCACGGTAGGCAGACTGGTCATCGGAAGCACATACGGAAACGAGGCATTCATTCTCAAAGCAGAAGACAAACGGAGCTTTTCAGCGTGCTGATTTTTCAGCAGTAAATGAATGTCAATATTTTCCTGCACATGGTTTGTTTCCGGCGCCGGCGATGCCGAATCCATTAGAAAGCTCAACCCTAAGGATGAAATCATGATTCTTCTTCCGTCATTTACCACAGACGGGGTTAAAATCATGTTCGGAATAATTCCCTTCTTCTCAAATGCCCGGTAATACCTCATGGGTTTATTCAAACGCTGGCCGGTATTCTCATTCAAATCGGATTCAAAGGCCATTGCCCGGTCGTAACTGTATTCCGAATCTTCAAAAGAGGACTGATAGCGGAAGAACAAATCATTTGTAGAAGCTGCAAAAGACAATTTATTCAACAAATCCTGTGATATTTCTTCAAAGTACTTTTTATCGTGAAAATTCACCTTTCCGGTTTGGTAATTTTCCAGCAGCAACGAACGATAATAAGACGCACCGACCGTTCCACCGGAAGCACCGGTTATCATTGCAATGTGCCTGGAAGATCTAAAATCCGTAATGGAATCACACATTCTCAAAACCTGGAAGACCCAGGATGCACTGCGCGACCCGCCTCCGGAGGTATTTACCACCACCAGCAAAGGCTTTCTCTCACCCGTACGCTTTTTCCAGTTCTCCAAATAAGTAATGTAATGCTCATAATCATCGGCACGGGCTTCTCCATCCTTACTCATTTCATAAATCGTTGAATCCGAATAAACTGCAGGCTGACTGTATGACAACCCATAAGCCTGTGTTTGAAACTGGAACACCTTCGTCGTTTTTGATAAGTAGTTCATCAGCAGGAAACACAAGATCAGTACCGGATAAGCCCAAACACGCAGCCAGGACTGCAATGCACTGAGCAGCATTAAGATGATTGTCAGTAAAAGCACCACACTTACACCTGCCGGCACATCCAGGAATGTTTTCCCCCCGAACAAACCTATCAGGATGAAAGTCACAATTGTTGCAATTTCAAAAATAGTTGTCGAAATACGGTTCTGATC
>DJFP01000133.1:0-9575 GCA_002432565.1 Flavobacteriales bacterium UBA5869 | reverse complement strand
AAACGCATCCAGCGCGTGGCACGAACGGATTTATCCTCATCATAGCGCTTCAGTTCAAATAAGTTTTTATTAATCGGGAAGAAATAAAGCAGCGCCACTCCTACAAACAGAAAAAAACCGACCAAAAAACCGGAAACAAAGAAAAGCACATTGATCCAGGACTCAAATTCCTCCATACGCTGAAAGCGCACAACCCGAACAATAAAAAACAGGATGAAAGCGGTTGGAATGACACTGTTATTGATACAGAATCGCACAAAAGGTTTATTGACCATTGCCAGGAAAGAAAATCGGGAAGCCAGCCGCATATAGGAATACGAATGAAAAGCCATCGTTAGTCCGCCAAAAGAAAATCCGATGAGCAGAAAGGAGAAAAAACTGGTATTTCCCTGGTATTCGGGCGACAGAAACAAATAAGACAATCCGAAACCAACCCCAACCCTATCCGAAATCAGCAAAAAGAAGAACACCCAATAAAAAAGCGCCAGCAAATTATGCTTCAAATGATGCACCAATAAGACCAAAGGAAAAAACACCCTTATAAACTGAAATGTATTAGAAGTAATATTTCGGAGTGCAGCCACAAATCCAATATTACGAATTAATGGTGGGATTTCTGATACTCTTTCACAAAATCTGTTACCAGGTACGCCAGAGCCTTTCCAACAACAGCTTCATCTGTTTCAGTTTTAGGGGCCGCCTCAGGCAAATGCAGGTAACACACTTTTTCCAGTGTTGCCATTTTCCGGATGTAAATTCTTGCCTGGTCAACGGTAATCCCGGAAGGTGTAAAAGCACTCGAAGGCATATAAGCAATCGCATCCATATCTAATTCTACTCCCATTACTGTTTGAAAATGGGAATCATACACCTTATCAATATCCGCCTGAAATTTGAACGGCTTCTCCAGCCAGGACTCATAAAAAGTGAAAAAAGCCTTCATTTCCTGTAAATGATCGAGTATAAACTGGTTGTTATAAGATTCATGAAGTCCCAAAACCGAGTAATGTCCCAAAAAACCGTATTCATAAGCATACGAAAAAGGATTTCCCGAATGCCTCCCTTCCATAGCACGCGTGTCTGCATGCGGATCGAGATTTACAACTGATATTGCCAGCCTTTTGGACTCCGAAACACCTTTAATGATCGGATAAGCATTGTTATGTCCGCCGCCTATTACAATCGGAATACCACCACAATCGACCACTTCCTTTACCCAGGAAGAAACCAGGTAATCCAAATCATCGATATGCATATGAGAAATGGCATCAATCGGTTCTTTCGAATCAATAAATCCGTGTACACAGATCGAGTTCCCATTTAAAAACTGGTTCGACTGAACTGCCAGGAAACGGGAAATGAACGCTTCAAACGCCGTATGAGAACCTCCTTTCCCCAGATTCAAACGCGGTCCTACATCTTCTTTAACACCCAGGATATGGAATTTCTTTTCTTTCCAGTTTTCGGACCCGCCTCTAAAAAGCACATTCTGCCCTATCCGGATTTCGCCGTCTCTTTCCGTAAGCCAACTCTTCAGATCTGCTTCCCTCGGTAATCTCAGCTTAAAATAGGTCGATTCAAACATGGTATTTTTCCATTAGTTCAACAAAAGCTCGCGGCGGTGGGATTGGTCTCATATTTTCGGTCGAAACAAAAACCAAGGTTGTTTTCGCCTTACTCAGGCATTCCTGCTTTTCATTATACAAGGTATATTCAAAGAATAAACGCGGACCTTTCAGTTCGGTTATCGCAGTCACAATAGTCAATTCATCATCATACAAAGCCGGCTTAAAATAATCCACCTCAAAATGACTTACAGGAAGCATAACACCGCTTTCCTCCAATTCGCGATAGCTCATTCCAAGCGAACGCATCGCTTCCACTCTTCCAACCTCAAAATACGCTGCGTAGTTTCCATAATAGCAGTATCCCATTTGATCAGTCTCACCATACCTTACACGCACTTTTGCAGGGAATTCGAATGAAGTTTTCATGAAATTTCAAGTTTCTTTAAAAAAGTGGTTAAATGTCGTAACTATTTTTCAGATTTTAAGTTAGAATCCAAAGGTGTTAAAAAGTATATTTCCGACATATTAACTCAAGGTTATTGGAATCTAATTTCGTACCTTTGATAAAAGGCGGTTTTTTCATTTTAAGCATCAAAATTTAACATTAAACTATAAAATTTACTTATTCATCGAACAATCAATAGGTTTTAAGGTAATTCAAAGAAGATGTTAAAGGATTACTTCAATACAAAGCAAAACTTTTCAAATAATCAACCCCTAAACAACTTTTTTTTTCACTTTTTTATGAGAATATTTGCTCACTAAAAAATTCAGAGGCTTAACACTTGAGCTATGAATCTATTACGCCGATTATTTTTTTATTAACATATTATTATAAACTTTTAAATACCCCTGCTAAATGAGTGCCAACCATGACGCTATTTGGAATTCCTGTCTGAAAGTTATCAAGGATAATTTACCGATCCAAGCATACAAAACTTGGTTTGAGCCGATTGTTCCCGTAAAGCTTGAAAACAACATTCTGACAATACAAGTTCCATCTCACTTTTTCTATGAATGGTTGGAAGAGCATTATATTACTTTATTGAAAAAAGTAATCAAGAAAGAGCTCGGCCAGGAAGGACATTTGGAGTACAGTATTGTTATGGAGAATTCTGCGAGCAATTCAAATCCTTACACGGTTAAACTTCCGGCTTCCAATAAGAAGGCTGTGAAGAACGCACCTGTAAATATGCCTTTGAATATCAGCGACAACCCGATTAAAAACCCGTTCATTATTCCGGGACTGAAGAAGGTGAATGTTGATTCAAACCTGAACCCTGCTTATTCCTTTGAGAATTTTGTTGAAGGAGATTGTAACCGTTTGGCTCGTTCTGCAGGTTATGCTGTGGCGAATAAACCAGGAGGAACAGCTTTTAATCCATTATTGATCTACGGTGGTGTTGGATTAGGTAAAACGCATTTGGCTCATTCGATCGGTATTGGTGTTAAGAACCAATTCCCAAACAAAACGGTACTTTACGTAAGTTCTGAGAAATTTGCACATCAGTTTATTGATGCGGTTCGTAATCAGACTACAAATGATTTCATTCACTTCTATCAAATGATCGATGTATTGATCATTGATGATGTGCAGTTCTTCTCCGGAAAAGAAAAGACACAGGATGTTTTCTTCCATATCTTCAACCATTTGCACCAAAATGGGAAACAAATCATTTTAACGTCGGATAAACCGCCGGTTGAAATGCAGGGAATGGAACAGCGTTTATTGTCCCGTTTCAAATGGGGATTGTCTGCTGATCTTTCTACTCCGGACCTTGAGACGCGTATCGCTATCATGGAGAAGAAAATGTACGGCAGCGGTATCGAGCTTCCACGTGAAGTTGTGGAGTACCTTGCTTACAGTATCAACACAAACATCCGTGAAATGGAAGGCGCAATGACTTCATTGCTTGCACAAGCTTCATTGAATAAGAAAGCAATTACGCTCGATTTAGCGAAACAAATGATCGATAAGTTCGTGAAGAACACCGCTCGTGAAGTTTCTATCGATTATATCCAAAAAGTAGTTTGTGATTATTTCGATTTACCAATTGAAATGCTGAAATCGAAAACACGTAAGCGTGAAGTTGTTCAGGCTCGTCAGATTTCCATGTACTTCTCCAAGAAGATGACGAAATCATCACTGGCAAGTATCGGAGCACACTGCGGCGGAAAAGACCACGCAACGGTATTGCACGCCTGCAGAACGGTTATTAACCTTTCTGAGACCGACAAGCAGTTCCGGGTTTACCTGGAAGATTTGGAAAAGAAATTGACAATCCAATAATAGCGAATGGTCCCGGCTAAGCCGGGACCATTTTGTTTCTACCGGATTCCTCCTCTTTCAATTTAAAAACGGGCCCAATCTGCCACAACAGATTGAAATTTGGGAATTTGCCTGTTCGCTAATTTGCGAACAGATCCACCGTTAGAATTCACATTCTTCTTACCTTTACACGTTCATGCAGAACAGCAAATTCAAAACGATTACAGAACAAAGCGAAGGATTCTATAAAGAGAAAGGATCCAAATTCCTTGCATTTGCTATTCCCTGCAAAACCGAAGACGAAATCAAAGAACATATACAGCGCCTTCGGAAGGAACATTACCAAGCTGTACACGTTTGTTCCGCCTTCCGCCTGGGAAGTGACAAAAAAAAATACCGGGCCAGCGACGACGGTGAACCATCCAATTCTGCCGGAGCTCCGATACTTGGACAAATCCAATCATTCGACCTCACGAATATCCTGATCGCAGTGGTTCGTTACTACGGCGGAGTAAATCTGGGTGTCGGCGGATTGATCAATGCTTATAGAACGGCTTCCAAAGAAGCTTTGGAGAATGCTCAGATCATCGAACAGGAAGACGAAATACTTGTCACTTTATTCTATGATTACAATGAGATGCCACAGGTTATGGCTTTATTAAAAAACAGTCCGGCTAAAATTACCAACCAGGATTTTCAACTATCTTGTAAGCTGAGTATTCAATTACCGGTCTCAGAATCAGGTCTTCTGGACCAATTTGCAGAACTAAACCTGCTCCTTCCGGAAGAAAAACACATCAGAATAGAAAACCATGGAATTATCCAATAGTCAATTACTTCAGGACCTTATCAGTGTCCAGGGACTTGCAAGCGACGAGTCACGCATCAAATTATTCATCAAAGAATATGTGCTCAAGCACCAGGGACAGTGGAAAACCAAACCGCACATCATTGACGGAACAGGGTTTCAGGACGCTATGATTCTTGTTTTCGGAAACCCGAGAACCGCAGTTTACGCGCACATGGATACGATTGGTTATTCTGTCGGATACGAAAATGAACTGATCCGGGTTGGCGGTCCAAAAAACATAGACGGAACCCCGCTCGTTGGGAACGACTCCCAGGGAACGGTGGAAGGCGAATTGATGATCTTTGAAAATGAGCACAATCAACAGCGCCTGCAATTGTCTTGCGACAGAACGATTGACCGCGGCACTCTGCTTTCTTTCAAGCCTAATTTTAAAGAGACGAAGGAATATGTTCAATCTCCTTACCTGGATAATCGCCTGGGAGTTTACGCGGCTTTGCAATTGGCGGAAACACTAGAAAACGGTGCAATTGTCTTTTCGACTTACGAGGAGCACGGTGGGAATTCTGTCGGGGCCTGTGCTAAATACCTGATGAACACTTACGACGTGCTTCAGGCTTTGATTTGCGACATAACCTGGGTTACACACGGTGTTGTTCACAAAGGCGGAGTGGCAGTTTCCATGCGCGACAGTATGATTCCAAGAAGAAAATACCTGAACAAGATCCTGAATATTGCAAAAGAATCAGGAATCAAATACCAGCTGGAAGTAGAATCTGCCGGCGGAAGTGACGGTTCCGTTTTACAGAAATCAGATCTTCCGATCGACTGGTGTTTCATTGGAGCTCCGGAAGATAATGTACATACTCCCAACGAAAAGGTCTATAAAAAAGATATTGAAGCAATGATCGCATTGTACCGCGTTTTGATGGATAAATTGTGATCAACGCACAGCAAAGGCTTCTTCGATTTCAATAGCCAGGAATTCCGAACAGGTTGTTGCTTTTTCGTCCAGTACTTTAAATTTCAATTTCAGCCTGAGTTTATCGATCCGGAATTTTTGATCCAGGTTCACGGGTGAAAAAACAGTCTTTTTTTCACCTGTATAAACCTGAACTACAGGTCCGCAATCCAGCAACTGTACTTCACCTAGAGAATATGTTTCGTTGTATGATCCATTACCATTAGGTTTAGCTGTTTCATTCTGTGTTCCTGATTTTGGCAGCTCAGCAGGAAGGTCTTTAGTCGACCGACAGGAAATCAGCGATCCAAGAACTACTATTAAAATCACCAATCGATTCATTTTCTACTTATTTGATAACACATTCTTTCCTGCAATTGCAGCGGTTGTCCAGGCAGCCTGGAAATTAAATCCTCCTGTTACTCCGTCAATATCCATGGTTTCACCGGCAAAAAAAAGTCCCGGCACCTTCTTCGATTCCATGGTCTGCACATTGATTTCGTTTAAATCAACTCCACCGGCTGTAACGAACTCCTCTTTAAAAGTTGTTTTTCCTTCCATCGAATAACTATCATTCACCAATACTTCCAGCAATTTATTCCGGTGTTTGGATGTCAGTTCCGAACACTTGAAGTGATTTGGGATCCCTGCTTTCTCAACAAGATACACCCATAATCTCGATTTCACCCCATAAAGCGGCGTATTTACAACTAATTTATTGGATTTTACAAACTCAACTATTTTCTCCCGGACAATTTCCTGGTTTTCCTCTCCAGTCCAATTAACAGCGATTTGGGATTTATATCCTTTGGATTCAAAAATCCTTGCTCCGAATGCAGAAGTTTTCAGAACCGCAGGCCCACTCATTCCCCAATGTGTGATCAGCAAAGGGCCATCAGAAGTCCACTTCTCTCCTATTATTTTAACCAATGCGTTTTCCTGGACGATTCCCATCAATTCTTTAATCGGTTCGTTCGGCATATTGAAAGTAAACAGCGACGGAACCGGCGGAACTATTTTCAACGGAAATGCTTTCAACAGTTCAAATCCGGATATTTTGGGCTGTCCTCCGGTGGTAACAATAACAGCTTTCGAGTAAAATGTTTCTTCGGGAGTCCGTACCTCAAACAGCCCGGAATCCAGTTTATTGACAGATTCAACCCGTTGGTTCAGTAGTAATTGAACTCCGTTCTTCTTCAATTCATTTAAGAAACAGTCGATAATCGTTTGAGAATCATTGCTCAAGGGAAAATAACATCCGTCGGGATATAATTTCAGGGGAACATTTTTACTTTCCAGCCAGGCTTTCATATCCGAACTGGAGAACTGGTAAAATGCCTTCTTTAGAAAACGCTCTCCTCTGGGATAGTGTTTGGACAGTTCTTCGGGGTCAGAAATCACATTGGTTACGTTACATCTGCCGCCTCCGGATATTTTGACCTTTGCCAACGGTTTGGAGCTTCTTTCCAGGATAGCAATTTTTGCATGTTTAAAGTTTTCAGAAGCTTTGATGGCTGAAAAACAACCTGCTGCTCCGGCACCGATCACTAAAACATCCCATTCTTTCATGAACCAAAGATAAGCACAAAAAAAGACCTCCCGGATATCGAAAGGTCTTTCTATCGTTTAACTGTGCTTCGTAAATTTACTAATTTGCCAGTTCGCCAAAATACGAACCGATCGTCTAGTGTAAAATCTGAACGTTCTTACGCATACTTTGTCCGGCAGAAAGAATCTCAACAATATAGTATCCCGCTCTTAATGAAGCTGTATTGATCGTCTCCTGGTTTCCGTTCGAAAGTCGTTTCGTCAACACTTCTTTTCCGTCCAAACCAATGATACGAACCCATTCCGCTGTTCCGTTTGAAACCAGCAACTGTAATTCATCATTTGCCGGATTCGGATAAAGTGCAAACTCCATGTTCAAATCAGTTATTCCCAACGGACCATCAGCAACCTGAACAGCGTGCTGATAAGTCGCATAATTCTGCTTAGTAGCCGTCACTAACAAATAATCATTCGATGTTAGAGCCGGAAATGAGATCACCGCTTGCCCACCGGATGAAATTGCCGTCCCCAGAAGTACATTGTTTTGAGAAACCGCCACCAAAGCACCTTCCACATCACAATTTGCTGTTATGGATGTTGTCCCCATCGGAACATTTCCGGCATGCATTACTGTGATCGGCAAAGTCTGCTTGTTTCTGAACTGAGCGGAAGGATCTCCGAACAAAACCCAGGTTTGCATTACTTCGACACCATTTCCGGAAGGATATTCCTCCAGCATGGACATCTGTGAGTTGTAGAATAATCCGCCTAATGTTGTTTTGTGATTGTCCGGATAAGTTTCACCGATTATTGCAGCCAGTTCATCCTGGGTCTGCATGGGTTCTGCCCAAGCCATCAGAATTGAGGAACCGGCAGCTCCGATCGCACCTGATGGAGTTCCGTTTTTAGTTGCTCTTGTCCAGGACTCTGAAATACAAGTTCCTGAAGTAAAAGTTCCGTTATTGCATGCAACTGATATCACAAAAGGATATTTTCCGTTGTTGGAAGCCTGGTTCACATGCGTGCTCTGGAAATTTCCGGTAACACATAAATTCACGTCACCGTGTCCGGTGTAATTGAACAAGCCGACTCCGTTGTTTACCACAGGCAGGATGATTCCTGAATTCGGATTTCCTGCTGCATCAGCACCACCCTGAGAACCATCATAAAACTCCGCAACTTCTGAATAACCGTAATTCATCAAAACCGTACGAATATTTCTCAAATGCTGCCAATCCGGTTCTCCGTCATCACCAATTCCATTACCTTCATTGGACCCCAAACCAATGGCCTTTTCCATCCAGTCACCTGCCATCGGGTTCTTTTCGTATTCCAGTGTTCTGTTTACCATCGTGGTAATATTTGCTTCAGTGCCTGAAAAACGCCCCACAAACAATTCCGGGTAATAATCCGAACCGGTTAATTGTCCGTAATAAGAATCCGAGAATAAGTTCTCACCACCCGATATGCCGTAAGTATGGGCCGGAATATCGTCATGATCTCCAACCAACAGCACATAGACCAAATCAGGATGTGACGAGTAATAATTTTGAATATACGCGCGAATATCGGTATCGTTTGTTCCTGTTGCTGCTGTAGAAACCAAAGCAGAACGAATCCCTTTTTGGTTCTTCCAGTTTACAAGAGGAGTGATTTCTTCCATTAAAGCCGGAGCTGCAATGAAAAGCATGCTTCCACTTTCCTGCATGGGAGTGTATTTCTCCGACTTCGGATTCAGAACGTTTTTCTGCTGTAGAGACTGCATCACCGGATCAATCTGCCCGCTCAGTTCATTCAACCCGGATATTTCCGTATTCTTTTTTACACTGATATGAATCCCCTTGTAAACAACAAGCTGTTTTGTTACGGGATTATACTGGTATGGAGAAACTTCTACAACAACACCGCGCATTGATCTCCAGATAAACGGTGTTTTCAAACTTACCGCTGAAGCCGGATAAAAGTCATTGGTGGTGTAAGCAGACCCAAATGTGTAAGCAACAGAAGCAGGATCGACGTTGCGCTTAATAACTCCTTTTGAAGGCGCTACAAGCATATTGTCATAAATAGTTATTTCATCAAAGGTAATTTCTAGCTCCGGACTGCCAGTTTCCGGGAGCTGAACAGTTGTATGAAATAAAGGCAGGGCCGGTGCACCTTTTTCATTTGACAAAATAGGATACAATTTGGAGAAATCGATCCAGTTCTGCCCTTCAATTTCTTTGAACTCAAATGGTTTTTCTTTAAACTGCTGAGTCAGTTCAATCCTTTTAGAGTTTTCGGAATTGAATTGGAAATTTTGTGCATGGGAAATAAAGGATCCATATAAAATGGAACAAAGGAGGAGAGTTTTTTTCATTTTCTAGTTTTAGCACTCCCAATTTACTGATTATTACCAAATAAGATCAATAATTAACATTT
>DJFP01000310.1:258-3849 GCA_002432565.1 Flavobacteriales bacterium UBA5869 | reverse complement strand
CTGTTTATGTCAGCAAACCGGATTTCCTTAATATTCCGAATGAGCTTTTGGCCGGTCTTTTTGACGAGTATGCTCAAAAGGAAGATTCGATCAGCCTGGAAAATCCATTTTCCGGTTTCAAATCAGAACAACAAGATGTGCTTTGGGGCCAGTTGATGGAATGTGCTGCAGACGGTCATATGTTGATCCTCCCTTCCGACTCAAAAAAGAAATTAAAGAATGTACTGATCATCAACAGTGCTCGTAATGGAAAGGGAACGGAAACGTGGGAATGTCGTGATCCCAGAACTAATCGGGTGATTTTTTCACACAGCAGACAAGTTCACTCAGTTCAGGATTTTTAAAGAATCAAATCTGAAACCTTATCCTAAAAAGCGTATCTTTTCACTCGAAACCAAAAGTTCATGGCTATTCACGTAACAAGATCTACTCAAACAAAACCCAGAAGCAGTTCTTTTAAAAGAACCCAAAGCCAACAGGGTGTGTTTCAATTATCGGACAAGCGAAAAGAATCCATAGCACAACAGCGGTTTCAAAGCATGGCAGATAACAGTCCACAATCAATGGACCTGAATTCACTTCAAAATGTAGCAAACGGAAAAAAGAACAGTTTCTTCCGCGCTATTGCAGGAGCATCTACCCCGGGAACATTGGAAGATATTAATATTGCCGGAGGAAACCTTCCCGGGACGCCGACATTGGATCTCGGAACCACTAACAGACCCCAAAATGCTGTCGCTCCTGATTTTCAGGTGCAATTAATCCCCATTCACCGTAATCCTCATCGATTTCGGGCGCGAATAATCAAAACCCAGGATGCTGATGAAGGAAATGTGAATGCCATGCATGTAAAAAACGGAACATATTACACGAATTATCGATGGATACCTGATAATGAATTAGCCAACTATGGAATGAACCAACAAACAGGTGCAAATCTGCGTGTAACTACTCTGGTAGCAATGATGAACGCAATTGACTGGGATCATGTCTATATGAATGTTAGTGGCTCAATCTCCAGATTGTCACGTGATGCGGAACAAGAACATCTTAGTGATACACGCCATGCTTACAATATCAGTATTGGCGCATTGGATCAAGCAATAGATACATTGGTAGCGCAAATGCCTCAAAATGGCTATCAACCGGATGGGGGAGAAGGATATAAAAGCCAGCAATCAGCAAGAAATGATATGTTCAGCAAGATCAATCAACTTTTACCTAATGGATCTCGCGGACATATTTCAGCGAACCAGAATACCTGGTTGAATGATTACTTAAACCTAACTCAAATGACCCAGAATCGGGACAATCAAGGCTGGCACTCATTTGAACTGCGGAAAAGTGGTTTTTGGCACAATAATCTGTTACTCAAATCAGTCACCGAATTGTGGGATATTTATGCTGAGCATCCGGAAACGACTGTGCAATATGTCGATGCAATATCGGGACCTCAAATAAACATTAATACTATTCCTTCTGCTACAGTGGTACATTTTTAGATTAGTTATCCCAACTCTGCGAGAAATGCTTATTACTGAACGATTCCAACAAACAAAACTCACATGCTGTTAAATTCGATCAGGATTAACATCATTTATCATCTTCCAAACAAAAGTCCTTTGAATCATTCGTACCTTTAAATCAAGTAAACAGCTATGAGATTGAGAATTTTTTGACTCTTTCGTCCTTGCAGTAAAAATTAGAATTATGGCATCATTTTCCGAAATTATAAACTCCGACAAACCTGTTTTGGTTGACTTTTTTGCAACCTGGTGCGGACCCTGCAAAACCATGTCGCCTATTTTAGACGATTTGAAATCCAAAGTGGGTAATTCCGCTTCTGTTCTGAAAGTAGATGTGGATAAAAATCCCCACGCAGCCGAAAAATACCAGGTGAGAAGCGTTCCGACATTGATCTTGTTTAAAAATGGAAAGCCTGTTTGGAGGCAGTCGGGCGTAATGCAGGTCGGGCAGTTGGCACAAATCATTAAGCAGCACCAGTAATCCGGCGTAATCCTGATAAGCCATCGGGATGCGGGATTACATTTGAAGAAAAGCAAAAAAGAGTTCGCCGTGCCACAACGAACTCTTTCTCATCGAGTTGGTTATTGGTTAGTTCAAAGTAATAGTCAGTTCGTCTAAAGGAATGCGTACTTTCTTTGCTTTTGCAAGGAAATCCGCTTCTTCATCTCTGTATCCCAAGGCAAGGATAACCGCAGATTGAAGCCCTTTTTCTTTTAATCCTAATATTTCATCAAAAGCTGCATTGTCAAATCCTTCCATCGGTGTGCTGTCCACTTTCAGGTTTGCAGCGGCAACAATTGCAGTACCCAATGCAATGTATGCTTGTTTGGTGGCCCATGTCTTCACAAACTCTTCCGGCATACTGGCAAATGTTGACAACTTCGCTTTGAAATCGTTTAAGCTCTCTACCGGGATATTACGTGTTTTTGCAACCAGGTCGATATATTCATCTACATGAGTCTGGGAAACATGCGTATAAGAAGCAAAAACCAATAAATGGGAAGATTCCTTGACTTGTGGATTGAATGAAGCTGCCTGTAGTTTCTCCTTGATCTCCGGATTGGAAATAACCAATACCCTGAAAGGCTGCATTCCTGCAGAAGTTGCTGTTAAGTTGATTGCTTCTAAAATTTCAGTTACTTTTTCATCCGATACTTTCTCAGAAGTCATTCGCTTTACGGCGTAACGCCAGTTTAGTGTGTCTATTAAATTCATCGTTTCTGTATTTTGAAGCAAATGTACAATGGAATAGTTTCAAAAAGATATCGATATACCTTATGAAACCGGTTTCCATGAAGAAACCATCCTTAATTACCAATGACGAATTCCAGATTATGAATTCTGCCGGTTTTGTTAGCATCAACCTCATTTACTTACTTAAATTTGAGGCATGAAAGAAATACCGGTGTCTTTCAGTCCTAATATTCGATACAATGAAACTTCACGAAGGAAAAACATTCAACAAAGTCAACTACGCAAACAAACAACTTGTAAATAATGAATTCAGCAACTGTGTATTTGTAGGTTGCGATTTCACCAAAAGTAATTTTAGCAGCATCGATTTTGTAGACTGTGAATTTGAAGGCTGTAATTTTTCGTTAACCGTTTTGAAATATGCCGGATTGAAGGATGTACATTTCAAAGACTGTAAGATAGTAGGAGTGGACTTCAGTGCCTGCAATGACTTCTTGTTTTCTGTTAAGTTTACGGACTGCGCTTTGGATTACGCAACCTTTCATTCCAAGAAAATGAAAAGCACCGTCTTTACAAACAGCATCATCAAAGAAGTAGATTTCTCGGAAGTTGATCTGAGTCAGGCAAAATTTGTCAACTGTGATTTAACAAGAAGTATTTTCGATAGAAGTATCCTGGACAAAGCTGACTTCAGCTCAGCAATCAATTTCGATATCAATCCGGAGCGAAACAGGTTGAAGAAAGCGGTGTTTTCTTCCAGTGGATTGATCGGATTACTTACGAAATATGATTTGGTGGTGAGGGATTGATCTGTTCATGCCCACATTTTTCAAAAATCTTTTACAAAACAAAAAAGCCCAGATTTAACTG
>DJFP01000310.1:0-146 GCA_002432565.1 Flavobacteriales bacterium UBA5869 | reverse complement strand
TAGCGAGACCGAGTCCCGATAGCTATCGGGATGAACTCGGGTCCGTCAGCCGACGGATATGAATCCTGTGCTTTAACCAAACTTTTTGAAATAAAAAAGAGGAAGTGAAAACTTTCTCTTTGTAGCGAGACCGAGTCCCGACAACT
>DJFP01000232.1 GCA_002432565.1 Flavobacteriales bacterium UBA5869 | reverse complement strand
ACTTCGGATTCAGGGTAATGATTCAGGAATAGGGATTGAGCAAATCGATTGTTGTTAACTGGATGCTTCATCTTTAATTGTGTTTAGTTTGAGTTCTGAAATGAGCTCTGAAAGACTCAGGGATGCGTATGCAATCTGTCTGTCAGCAGCGCCATAATAGATATATAATGTGTCGCCGAACAATGCTGTTCCGCAAGGAAAACAGACATGATCGACTTCCCCGTGCAATTCCCAGTTGGTTTCTGGTTTAAACAAGGGGTATGGTAAACGTGCAATTTCTTTTGCCGGATTATTAATATCCAGCAGGGCCGCACAGGCCGAATAGATATTTCCTTCGGCAGTGCAATTCACTCCATGGTAGATTAAAAGCCAGCCTGCATCAGTTTCAATCGGAGGAGCTCCCGAACCGATGTAGCTTATTTCGTGTTCATATTTCGGAAAGAGGATGGTGTTTTCATTCAGTCTTGATATATAATCTTCCCAAAAAGCAGGGGTGAGATCACTCAATTCATGGATTGCCACCAACTGGATATCCGGTTTTATGCGGTGCAGAAAATGAAGTTTCCCGTTAATCCGCTGTGGGAAGAAGACTACGTCTTTGTCCCAAACCAAATTAGTCCGATTTAGTTCCGGAATGAACGGTGTTGAATGGCAGTATCCCAGGTAACGGTCTTCCATATCCCTGCCGCCTTTGGTCAGTGTTTCGAAATCGGTATAAGAAAACTGCGGAACAATCAATCCCTGTTTCTCAAAAGTTTTCAAATCCCGGGAAATTGCCAAAGCTCCCAGGGCATTTACTCCATCGTAAGCTGTATAAGTCAGATAATACAGGTCATCGATCCGACAAATACGCGGGTCTTCAACTCCCAGTGATTCATATTCAAATTCCGGATGAATAATTGGTTCCGTATTTCTCCGTATGATTTGGTGAGGACCGTCAAGCTTACAATAACCTATGGTAGAATGATTACCGGTTTTTACCGCACGGTAGAAGAGGTGTACGCTATTCCCCTCGCGTATCACCCCCGGATTGAACACACCATGACTTTCAAATTCATGGGATGTGCGCTCCAATAAAATACCTTCTTTAGTAACCTGAATCATAGCTGTGGCTCTTGTAACTGTAATTAAAACAGGAGATTGTAAAGATCAATGCTGAATGGAGCAGATTTGTTATAAAAAATCTGGCAGGAGTTACATAATCACCACATTTCACAAATATTGGCAAGTACGGGATGCGAAACAGGAAGACTGATTTCCTGTCTTCTGGTAAGGAAGAAAACAGATGCTCACCATTCGTTGAAAGAATAAGACTCTTTTTCCGTGCGTTTTATATCTTTGGAATTCAGAGCTGAGCCATGAAAAGCATCCCGATAAGACAAATTTCAGATCGAATTAAAAACACTGCCAGCAGATTCAGCATCAGGCTCCTGGAAGTGGTTTTGAATGGTAAGCCCTTGCAGGATGAGCTTCATCGCCACGATTATTTTTTTATACTGCTGATAAAAACCGGTTCGGGAGATCATATGATCGATTTTATAAATCATCGGATAAAAGACCATTCCTTATTTATACTTCGTCCGGGACAGATACACCAACTGAGTTTGGAAAGAGATTGTACCGGGTTTTTAATGCAGTTCGATGCCGGATTTTACGTACCGGAAAGTACTTCGGCCAGGCAAAGATTCAGAAGAGCGACCAATAAGGACTACTGTTCTCCGGAAGCTTCCCGTTTCGAAAAATTGTACGCTGTTTTGGAACAGATTTACCTGGAGAATACCAACAAGGAAGAAGGCTTTTTGGAGGTAATTCGCGCAAACCTGGATATCTTTTGTATTGAAGCGGTTCGTCAGAGTAAGAACCCCGGACAAAAAACAAGCCTGGAATTGTCCTATGAGCAGGAACGCTTTGAGGAATTCTTTGAATTGCTTGAAAGACATGCTTCCGATCATAAATCAGTCGTCGAGTATTCAGAAATGCTCAAACTCTCGGTTTATCAACTGAATAAAATCACTAAAAGTGTCGTTGGAAAAACAGTCTCGGAATTAATTCACGAACAATTGGTACTTGAATCAAAAAGAACGCTTTTAGGAACTTCCAACCAGGTAAAAGATATTGCCTATTCACTGGGTTTTGATGATGTTTCTTATTTTATCCGCTTTTTCAAAAAAAGCACGGGCTTTTCACCGGAAGCATTTCGGAATAACTTCCGTTAAATCCTGCTCTACTCAATAATTGTCCTACGTAGAAGGAACGTCTGCGGGGTACTTTTGTCTCGATTAAAATGAATCGCAATATGAAGACAAAAGCACGCCTGTTTATGGCATTTAAAATCTGGATGGTTATCTATCCGTCAATTACCTTATTTCAGTTCTTTTTTGGGAAAGAATTAGCTGTTCTTCCATTGTACCAGCGTACATTTCTTCTAACAGCCATACTCGTTCCATGGGTCGTTTTTGCAGGTGTGCCTCTGGTTGATCTATTGCTAAAGACCATTTCTTCGAAAAAGAACGATTAATCATAGTATAAACGAAAACACAATTGAAAATGAAAATAATTATAGTGGGTGCCTCCGGTACCATGGGCCAATATTTAAGCAAAGCATTGGAAAAAGAACACGAAATTGTTAAAGCAGGATCTAAGAGCGGGGACATTTTAGTCGACATTACCTCAACCGAATCGATAGAAAATATGTTCCGCGAGGTTGGTTCCTTTGATGCACTAATCTCTACGGCCGGACCAACACATGTGGGACCATGGAACACGCTTACTAATGAAACCTTTCGGAAAGGCGTGGAAGGAAAGATGATGGGGCAGATAAACTTGGTTCTGATAGGTCAGCATTACATCAATCCGAAAGGTTCGTTTACGCTGATAACAGGAGCTTTATCCCATGATCCACAATTGAATTTCGCCAATGCATCAGCTGCAAACGGGGCAGTGGAGGGATTTGTAAGAGCAGCTGCTATCGAATTGGGAAATGGGATCCGTATTAACGCAGTTAGTCCGACAGTTATTGAAGATTCGCCTCAATACTTTCCTTATTTTCCCGGAGATATTCCGGTAACAATGAAACAACTGGAATATGGTTTCCGCAAAAGTGTTTTCGGAGCAAATACAGGGAAGATTATTGTTCCTTATTGACCGTGTAAATCGAAAAACGGGGCAAAGCATTTCTCAATCGGGAAATGCTTTTGGTTTGATTATTAGTAATGATTCGATTTCACGAACCTGTTCAAGAACATCCCAACTGAATTCCAATTTCTTACGTTCTTTAGAAAATCCATTGAATTCCGTATGTTTGGGAAACAGACCGAAATTCAGTTGGCATTTAATCATTATTCAAAAGGAAAACTATGAAGAAATTAGTACTTGGAATCATCGCAGTTTACGCTTTCAATTTCCTGTCTACGGCACAAAGCGCAACCTGGAATGCACCCGTTAACGTTGCTTTAGGAACAACTTACAGCAATATTTATCCGCGAATTACATTGACCGCAGGAGATAATCCATTGGTAATATGGGGAAATGGCGGGACAGATAGAATCTATTCCTCACGCTGGGATGGAGTTGGATTTACTACTCCTTTGGCGATTAATCCGTTGGGAACAGTTCCTTATCTTGCTTCCTGGACAGGAGCCGAAATTACTTCTTCGGGAGATAGTGTCTTTGTTGTTTTTAGCACAGATCCCAATGCAGCAATGGATCCGCATGTTTATACAGTTCGTTCCCTGGATGGCGGAGTGACTTTCCAGGACACAGTCCGGGTAGACCAGATCGGTACGGATGTTCCGCGTTTTCCTTCGGTTGCTGTTGGTTTGAACGGAAATCCGGTGGTTAATTTTATGCAGTTCAATGCTTCCATGACAGATCCGGAATATTCAATCGCACGTTCTGTAGACGGCGGAGCATCTTATCTGGCGGCAATCAGCCCTACAGCATCTGTTGCCGGTTTTGTATGCGATTGTTGTCCTGCTTCAGTGGCAGCTTCCGGAGACCGACAGGTATTTCTTTTCCGAAACGATGATAACAATATCCGCGAAATGTGGGGTTGTTATTCAACTGACGGAAGCGCGAGCTTTACAGCGGCGTCCGAAGTGGATGAAACCAACTGGTCTGTTAATTCTTGTCCGTCAAGCGGACCTTCCGGTGTAATTATGGGAGATTCCGTTGTTACAACCTGGATGAGTGCCGGAGATGTTTACATCAGTTCTGCCAGCCTGACCACCCAGCAAATCGGGGTTCACCGTCCATTATTCCCGATGGGAACCGGGGTTCAGAATTATCCGGTAATTGCCGGGAAAGGGGATACGCTGGCTGTTGTCTGGCAGGGAATGAACGGGTCTTTTACGGATGTCTTTTTCACCTATTCCGTTACTGGAACTGCAGGATTGGGAGTAAACATAGATACCTTGACGCAAGGAACAAACGGCGCGCAAACCCGACCGGATATCCAGTTCTCAAATGGAAAATTCCACATCACATACAGCAATAATATAGGGAATAATGTGGTGTACCTGCAGGGAGCGATTGATCCGGCTTCGTTAGGCGTAAACGAATCCGAAGAAGTGGACCTCATCCGGATTTTTACTACCCAGTCTGAGGGAAAGACAATCCTTCAGGTGAAATCAGAATTGGAAACAACAGCTTCGATGCAACTGATCAATACCGCCGGACAACAGGTATCATTGGATCAACAGCAAATCGCAGAAGGAGTTTCAATGATTGCTATTCCTGAAGTTCAGAAAGGAATTTATTTCGTGGTGTTGGAAACAAAAGAAGGCAAAGTGTATAAGCAGAAGGTGGTTTTGTAAAGTTTTTACCACAAATTCGCAAATAAATGAAGCGCCTACCGGTCGCTTCTTTTTTGGTGAAAAAAATTGATAATCGGTTGAAAGTAAATGATCTTTTTTCTTAAATTAAGGTAAAAGGAAGATTATTTATTAAAAGAAGAGTGCTATCAGCTTATTGGTTGCTGCATGGAAGTTCACAACCATTTAGGTTCTGGTTTTTCAGAAATTGTTTATAAGGATGCTTTGGAATATGAATTAAAACAAAATCATATTCCGTTTGAAAGAGAAGTGTGATATCAGGTTAAATATAAAGATATTGTTTTACCACATCAGTTCTTTGCAGATTTCGTAGTGTTTGATTCAATTATTCTTGAAGCAAAAGCTGTGTCTGAGATAAACAATATTCACTATGATCAAACACTCAATTATCTTATTGTTTCAGGTATGGAAGTTGGATTACTGGTCAATTTCAAACAACCCAAGCTGCAATACAAAAGACTTATTCTAACCGAAAGGTAAGTTTCCTTAATTCATTTTCGAGTAACTTGGGCTGTCCGGTAGGCAGCCTTTTATTTGTGTGTATTTGTGGTAAACAAAAAACACCCTGACAATAACTGTCAGGGCGTTTCTCTTGGTTATTGGTGTCAATTATGATCGTACTCGTGCCCTAGTGCGACCACATCAACTTCTTTCAATTGGGCTTTCGCCTTCTTGTTTGAAATTTCGCGTTTGAAAATATCGAAGATTAAATACACACATGGTACAACGATCAGCGTAAGGAGCATGGAACTGATCAAACCACCGATCAATACCCACGCCAAACCTGCTTTCCATTCAGCGCCCGGTCCGTGTGCCAGTGCAATCGGCATCATACCGAATACCATTGCGAGTGTTGTCATTAAGATCGGACGTAAACGTGCCTGCCCGGCAATGATCAATGCTTCGACCGTGTTGTGACCATCCGCTTTCTTCTGGTTGGCAAAGTCCACGATCAAAATCGCATTCTTCGCTACCAACCCGATCAGCATGATCATACCAAGCATGGAGAAGATACTGATTGGCTCGGATGACAATGCCAGTGCAAGCAGTGCTCCGATGATCGCCAGCGGAATGGAGAACAAGACAACGAACGGATAAACATACGAATCATACAATGCCACCATGATCAGGTATACGAAGATGATGGAAGCAAGGATCGCTAATAATAAGTTCCCGAATGCCTCAGCCATGTTTTTCGCATCTCCTTCAAAGCTGTAAACCGTATTTTTCGGAAGCGGATCTTTTTCCATACGTTTTGCAAATTCGTCCGTTACCTGCTGACTGGAAGTCCCCAATACCTGTGAAGTAACAGTAATCGAAGGAATACGGCTCATGCGTTCCAGTTTTGAAGGTCCGCTTGATTTACCGATTTTTGCGAACTGGCTTAGTTTGATTTCTTCTCCTTTGTCGTTGATGAAGAAAACATTCTTCACATCTTCGGTGTTCTTACGGTCGAAGTCATCGTAATTTACCAGGATATCGTAATCTTTTCCATTTTCCGAATACTTGGAATTATCGTCGCCGTTGAAAGACATCTGAAGTGTGGAACCAACTGTGTTCATATTTAATCCCAGCTCTGCCATTTTATCGCGGTCAATATTAACCGTTACCTCCGGGTTACCGGTTTCCACCGAAACTTTTACCTCCGCTGTACCTTTGATGGATTTCAGTGTTTCCATCACTTTTGTGGC
>DJFP01000043.1:20732-28541 GCA_002432565.1 Flavobacteriales bacterium UBA5869 | reverse complement strand
CGGGCGGCACCGAAGAAACGTTTCGGTTTGTGTAATGCATTTGCATCAACACCACCTGAAAGCACTTTTCCTGAAGCAGGAGAGACCGTGTTGTATGCACGAGCCAAACGTGTGATGGAATCCAATAGGATCACTACATCGTGACCGCATTCAACCATTCGTTTTGCTTTTTCCAATACAATGTTGGCAACTTTTACGTGTCGGTCAGCCGGCTCGTCGAAAGTAGAAGCAACTACTTCTGCTTTTACACTTCGGGCCATATCCGTAACCTCTTCCGGACGTTCGTCGATTAACAATACAATTAAGTAAACTTCCGGGTGATTTGCAGCGATTGCATTCGCTACATCTTTTAACAACATGGTTTTACCTGTTTTAGGCTGAGCCACGATCATTCCACGCTGACCTTTTCCGATAGGAGCGAACAGGTCCATTACACGTGTCGACATGGATTCGTCCTTGTGTCCTGTTAATTTGAACTTTTCATCCGGGAATAAAGGTGTCAGGTATTCGAATGGAACGCGATCGCGAATGTAACCCGGATCTCTTCCGTTGATTGAATCTACTTTTACCAGCGGGAAGAATTTTTCACCTTCTCTTGGTGGGCGGATTGTCCCTCTAACCGTATCTCCGGTCTTCAAACCGAACAATTTGATCTGGCTTTGAGAAACGTACACGTCATCCGGAGACGGCAGGTAGTTGTAATCGGAAGAACGCAAAAACCCGTATCCATCCTGGATTACTTCCAAAACGCCTTCAGCTGTAACAATCCCAACTAAGTTGTAAGCTTCTTCGTCCACTTTTTCTTCTTGCTGAGCCTGATTTTGATGCTGCTGGCGATTTTGGTTTTGGTTTTGATTGCGCTGATTGCCATTATTCTGGTTGCGCTGCTGATTATTATTGTTCTGACGCTCCTGGTTTTGAGGATTGTTCTGAGTATTTTGGTTTTCACCCTGACCGCTTTGATTCTGCTGATTCTGGCGATTTTGATTTTGGTTGCGCTGATTCTGCGGATTCTGCTGATTTTGGTTTTGCGGCTTTTTATTCAATAAACGTTCAAAAGGCTTGGGTTTATCGGCAGTTTTATCCTCCTGAGTTCCTGATTCTGCGGCTTTCGGAGCTTCTGTTTTCTCTTCCGCTAGCGGTTCTGCTTTGATTTCCGTTGCGGCTGCCTCAGGTGTTGAAATGCGTTTGCGTTTTTCCTTTGGTGCCGGTGTATCCTGCTTAAGATCCGTTGGTTCTGGTTTAGTGGTTTCCGGAGCCTCTGTAGAAAATAAATCAGTGGCAGGAGCTTGTGCTTTCGATTCAGCAGTTTTCTTTGCCTTCGGTTTAGCCGGAGCCTTTTCGGTTTCAGTAGTTGTAGTGCTTGCTGAATTTGCCTGGATTTGTTCGATCAATTCATTTTTCTTGAATGATTCTACTTTCTTTACTCCCAGAGATTTAGCAATTTCCCTTAATTCTGGTAATAACTTACCGTCTAAGTCTTTTTTATTCATATAAAATTTTGGACTAGTTGTTTGTATTCGACTGAATACTTGCGAAAAGCAATGTGATTTTAATAACGATGTTGCAATATTACAAATATTCCTTAGACAAGCACTATGAATTTGTTTTTTTTCAAAAAAAATGATCTTTTATAACTTAAAATCGGCTTTGAAGTGAATGCCGGATTGAAAAAAACCGTTTTGTTTTCTTCATTATCCTGCTAAATTTGTGGTCACCGCGAAATTCGGTTTAAAGATTCTTCATGAAAAATAAGAAATTAATTGCCCTGCTTCTTACGTTGGTTGTATTTTACACCATCTTATTCCTGGTCCGAATATTTAATCATGATGTAGATCCTGTCGGATTATTGATCCTTGGAACTTTAGTCGGGACTTTTGTTGGCGGCGTGGTTGCCGGATTGTATTTTTTCAGGGCCAAAAGAAATTTGGTTTACTACCTGGCAATGTATCTCGCCGTTGCCGGTTTGCTTTACCTGGAAAGAATGTTGGTAGATTCACTCGCATTTAGTGCATTCCTTTTGAAAATCATACTTATGGGTGGGTTGATTGCCTATTCCATGCGTAGCAAGAAACTGTCGCTTTGGATCTTCTCATCAATGATTATCGGTGTTTCCTTCGGTCTCGACTTCCCTGAAATGTCGTTGGAATTGAAACGTTTCGGAGACATTTTCCTGCGTCTGATCAAAACACTGGTTGCTCCTTTGCTGTTCTCTACTTTAGTTGTAGGAATTGCCGGACACGGAAACTTAAAACAAGTTGGCCGTATCGGTTTAAAGAGTATCATTTATTTTGAGATTGTAACCACTTTTGCGCTTTTCCTTGGATTGGCGGCAATCAATATTTCCCAGGCAGGGAAAGGAGTACAGCAGGTTGAAGTCACTGAAAAAATGAAGGAAAAATCGGCTGATCTGCTAGCTCAATTGGAAAAACCGAAAGACCATTTGGTGGATATTTTCCCGGAAAACTTTGCCAAGTCAATTGTGGAGAACCAGGTGCTTCAGATCGTAATTTTCTCATTGATCTTTGCCATTGCTTTGAGTTTGGTACAAAACCTGAAGCATAAAGAAACAATGCTCAACTGGATGGAAAGTTTGTCGGAAGTCATGTTTAAGTTTACGGACCTGGTTATGTATGTAGCACCGCTGGCGGTCTTTGGTTCCATTGCTTATACGGTCGCTAATTCCGGAACGGAGGTGTTGGGAAATCTGATGAAACTGGTTGCAACATTATATGTAACGCTGATCATTTTTGTATTGGTGGTACTTCTTCCGATAGCATTGCTGTCAAAAGTACCGATACGCCAATTTCTCAAAGCCGTAACAGAGCCAATCTCTATTGCGTTTGCCACTGCCAGCAGTGAAGCAGCCTTGCCTAAAGCTTTGGAGAATATGGAACGTTTCGGTGTTCCTAAAAAAATAGTAGGGTTTGTAATTCCGACGGGTTATTCGTTTAACCTGGACGGAACAACCTTATACTTATCTATGGCAACCGTTTTCGTAGCTCAAATGAGCGGAGTGGACCTGACTATTGGTCAGCAGATTGCGATTTGCCTGACCCTGATGCTTACGAGTAAAGGTGTAGCGGGAGTTCGCGGTGCCTCTTTTGTGATCTTGACTACAACTTTGATGGATTACAAGCATTTAGGAATCAGCGTAGAAAAGGCCGGTATTATTTTGGGTATAGATGCTTTGATGGATATGGCCCGGACTTCTGTTAATGTGCTTGGAAATTGCCTGGCATCAGCAGTTATTGCCAGAAGCGAGGGAGAACTTATTGTAGCAAAAAACGACGAATAACCCAAGTTATCCGTCGTTTTTTAATTCTTTGTGCCCATGCTGTTGCGTATGACACGGCTTGAAGTGACAAGCTCAGCACAAGCATTGGTTAAGGTTCTATTGATGCGCTTTACAACCGTGGAACTGCACTTTTAAATCTTCAGCCGAAGCTGTGTAATCATCGTTTTCTCCTTCGGCGATATAGTCCTTAACGGAAAGCGGAGAATCGTTCTGATCGTGCACTTCTGATTCAGTAGAACAGGATTGTAACCCGTTAATAATGAATAGTGTGAAGCAAAATATTTTTAACCTCGAAATCATACGTCTAAGGTAGATTATTCTCTTTTTTTCCTCAACAAGGTTTCTGTTTTTTGCAGTTTTCGTCGGGTAAAATGCTTGTTTCATCGATTAATAAGTATCACTTAAAGAAATGCTTTAAGTAATAATTTTGAATCGGTCCAGGCGCTGATTTTTTACTTCAATTTATGCTTTAAGTGCATTCCGGTGTAGTTGTCTTTTACTGCTACCAATTCCTCCGGAGTACCTGTAAATTGAATGTTCCCGCCATTGATTCCCCCTTCCGGACCAATATCAATGATCCAGTCCGCTGCTTTAATTACATCCATGTTATGTTCGATTACAATAATGGAATGCCCGTCGTCAACCAGGCGATTGAAAGCGATCAGTAATTTCTCGATATCGAAGAAATGCAGACCCGTTGTAGGTTCGTCAAAAATGAACAAGGTCTTATTGCTTTTCTGCGCACCTTTGATCAGGAAAGATGCAAGTTTCACGCGTTGTGCTTCACCACCGCTCAATGAACTGCTGGATTGTCCCATTTGCAGGTAACCCAGACCAACATCTTCCAGCGGCTGGATTTTCTGCACGATCTTTTCTTCCAATTTGTCTTTTCCTTCTTTGAAAAATGCCAGGGCAGAAGAGATATCCATATTCAGAATATCTGAAATATTCTTATCACGGTAGAGGACTTCGAGGGCTTCCTGGCGGTAGCGGCTTCCGCCACAGGTTTCACACACCAAATGTACATCAGCCATGAACTGCATGCTCACTGTTACAACACCTTCTCCTTCACACATTTCACAGCGGCCGCCTTCAACGTTAAAAGAGAAAAATCCGGGTTTGTAACCATTGTGCTTTGCTGCATTTTGCTTGGCAAATAATTCACGGATATCGTCGAATGCTTTTACATAGGTTACCGGGTTGCTCCTGGAAGATTTCCCGATCGGATTCTGGTCGATCAATTCGATTTCGGCAATACTGGAAAGATCTCCTTCGATGCGTTTCACATTCCCCTGGTGGTCCCCGAATTGTCCGAGATGCTTACGGATTCCCGGGTAAAGGATTTCTTTCACCAATGTCGATTTCCCGGAACCGCTGACTCCGGTGACTGCTACAATTCGGTTCAATGGGAAGTCAACTGAAACATTTTTCAGGTTGTGTTCTTTTGCCCCGATAACAGAAATCTTGTTCTTTCCATTGCGGCGTTTTGCAGGAACAGGAATTTCACGTACTCCTGTTAAGTATTGGGTGGTAAGACTGGTGTCGTTTTTCTTGAGTGCATCAAATTTCCCCTGGAAAACGACTTCTCCACCGAACTTTCCGGCAGCCGGACCAATATCGATGATCTCATCGGCATGAAGCATCATGTCTTCTTCGTGTTCCACTACAATTACGGTATTGCCGATATCGCGCAGTTTTTTCAAAACCCCGATCAATCGCTCCGTGTCTCTTGGGTGAAGCCCGATACTCGGCTCATCAAGAATGTACATGGAACCTACCAAACTACTTCCCAGGGATGTTGCCAGATTGATACGCTGAGATTCCCCTCCCGAAAGCGTATTTGCAGCACGGTTCAAAGTTAAGTAGCCAAGTCCGACTTCTGTCAGGAAGGAAAGCCTCTGAGTGATTTCCGGCAAAATACGGTTCGTTATTTTTAATTCCAGGGGATCAACTTCCAGGTTCTCAAAGAATTTCAAAGCGTTTTCTATGGGCATTAAAACCAATTCTTTGATGCTGATTCCACCGACCTTTACGTAGTTGGCGTCTTCTCTCAGGCGTGTTCCGTGACATTCCGGGCAAAGTGTTTTTCCCCTATAGCGGGAAAGCAGTACACGGTACTGAATTTTATAGGATTGGCTCTCCACGAATTTGAAGAAACCGTTGATTCCTGCGAAGTGACTGTTACCGTTCCACAGCAATTCCAATTGTTCTTCCGTTAATTCTTCCACCGGACGATGGATCGGGAAATCGAATTTCCGGGCATTTCTTACCAATTCGTCTTTGTATTCACCCATTACTTCGCCTTTCCAGGGAACAACCGCGCCTTCGTAAACACTTAAGCCCGGATCAGGAATCACTAAATTCGGATCAATTCCGATAATGGATCCGTAGCCTTCGCAGGTTTTACATGCACCGAACGGATTGTTGAAGGTGAAGAGGTGAGGAGACGGTTCTACAAACGTCATGTTATCCAATTCAAATCGATTGGAAAAAGTTCGTTCTTCCATACTTCCCATGTGGATCACCGAACAATCTCCATGTCCCTCCATAAAAGCAAGCTGGATGGAATCTCCTAAGCGACCGGAGAAATCGTTGTCCATTTCCTGGGTCACAATCCGGTCAATAACAATCTGAATAGCATCGGAAACTTTCAGGTCCTTTGCCTGGATATCTTCCAGCTGTTTGAGTTCGTGGTTGTGCATGACACGGACATAACCTTGTTCTTTCAGCAGTTTTAATGTTTTTTCAACGCCATATTTTTCCAGGGAAGGAAAAGGAGCTGTAATCAACAAGCGGATGTCATTTTCCAGGCCGGCGATGTAATTGATCACATCTGTTACGGAGTCTTTCTTGACTTCATTTCCCGAAATGGGAGAGAAGGTTTTTCCGATCCGTGCGAATAATATTTTCAGGTAATCGTAGATCTCTGTTGTTGTGCCGACAGTTGATCGCGGATTATTGGTAATTACTTTTTGCTGAATGGCAATAGCAGGCGCAATTCCTTTGATGAAGTCTGTTTCGGGTTTGTCTAATTTCCCAAGGAACTGTCTCGCATAGGAAGACAAGCTTTCAATGTATCGTCTTTGTCCTTCTGCATAAAGGGTATCGAATGCCAGGGAAGATTTCCCCGAACCGGACAGTCCTGTGATAACAGTAAACTTACCATGTTCGATCTTAACTTCCAGATTTTTAAGGTTATTGACGCGTGCGCCTTTGATGTGAATGTATCTCTCAGACATAGTACAAATTTCGGCAATAATTACGAATTCCGGATTACGAATTCCGAATTAAATTAGAGTAAGTTGGATTGATTTGTTTTTCATGTCGATTGCAGCAATTCGGAATTATTTTAAGTTTTTTTTTGATTTTAGTTGAAATAATTCTATCTTTCGGAAAATAATTCATAAAGCCTATAGAGAAAATTCTACTTTAAACTGTTAATAAACAACTGGGTTACACCCGTATAAGAGTAGAATTATGGCTATGAAATTCCTAGACGATCAAGTCCTTATTCATTATTATTTAGAAGGAAACGAACAAGCTTTTGAAGTTTTGTTGATGCGTCATAAAGACAAAATATACCGTTCCATTTATCATAAGATCCGTGAGCGCGAGATCGCTGAAGATATTTTCCAGGAAACATTCGTGAAGATTATCCAGACGTTGAAGCTTGGAAATTACAATGAGGAAGGAAAATTCCTGCCCTGGGCCATGCGTATCGCACAAAACCTGGTGATCGATTATTTTCGTAAGCACGGAAGAATGAAACTGGTAAGTGAACGCAATGCGAAGAGCGAGGATTTTAATATTTTTTCTATCCTGAAAATGGAAGACCTGAATGTTGAGCAGCGTATTTCCAAAACAGAATTGGAAAAACAAATGATCGAACTGATCCAGCATTTACCGGAAAGTCAGAAAGAAATCATTGAAAAACGCATTTTCCAGGATCTCTCTTTCAAGGATATTGCTGAAATGGAAGATATTTCCATCAATACGGCATTGGGAAGAATGCGTTATGCATTAATTAATTTGAGGAAATTAATCGAGAAACATCAGTTAGTTACAGATCTCGATTAATTGTTAGCTACCACATAAAATAAAGTCCCTCTCGGCTATGCTGAGGGGGATTTTTAATTTATTCGGCGATCAATCTTTTTTGTGCTCTTAAGTATAAATTCCTGATACGGTTTTAAAAAAGCTCCTGGTCTAAAAAAAACAGGAGCTTCCTCTATGGTATGAATTTATTTCGCCGGCTGGAACAATCCGCTGATTGCGATCCGGTTCCACATATTGATTCCAATAATCGCTACTATAATCTGCGACAAGTAATTGGAGTCGAATGTTTCGCTGGCTTCTTTGTAGAGCTCGGAAGGAACTCCCTCGTGACTGATTAACGTTACCGCTTCTGTCAATGCCAAAACAATGCGTTCTTCTTTGGTGTACAGGTCATTCACTTCTCTCCATGCATTTAATAAAACAATACGATCGATTGTTTCCCCGTGTTTCAAAGC
>DJFP01000043.1:12754-20641 GCA_002432565.1 Flavobacteriales bacterium UBA5869 | reverse complement strand
TTTAAATAATGATGGAACAAAGTTCAGGAACAACCAGCTGAAAAAACTTAAACTGGTTTAAGAACGCTTTTTTCTTCTGAGTTCACTGAGATACTCCGGAGTGAGTCCCAGGAAAGAAGCTAGCAGGTACTGAGGAACGCGTTGCACGAACTCGGGATACAAATCGTAAAAATGGAAGAAATAGTCCTCTTTGGACATGGTGTATAGAAATTTAATCCGCATTTGATACGCTGCGAATGCACGCTGATAAACAAACCGGAAATAACGTTCCATGATCGGGAAATCGGCGTAAAGTTTCTCCATGGATTGAAAGTCAATGGTTAGTATTTCTGAATTTTCAACTGCCTGAATGCTGAATAAAGATTCCGTTTGAAATTCAAAAGCCCGGTTTTCGGAGATCCACCAGGTTTCAAGAGCGAATTCGGTGGTTACTTCAATGCCTTTTTCATTGAGCAGGTATTTTCTCAGGCATCCTGTAAGAACGAAGTATTGATGCCGGCAAATTTTTCCTTCGTGCTGCAGGATTTCTTTTTTCGAAACACGGATGATCTTGAAATAACGGAGAATCTGTTCAAACTCTTCGTCTGAAACGGAGATAAACTTTTGAAGGTGTTCTTTGAAGATTTGGGACATGGAACTAATGTTTTGCCTTTTTCTTATCCTGCTTCCGGCCTTTGTATTTCTGTTTTGCCAATTTCAAGGTGTGTTTCAGGGCTTTTTTCCCGGGAGCAATTTTCTGATGTCCCGGAATCACAATTTTGACCTTCGGATATTTTTTGATCAGTGTTTTGGCAGCAACCGGCCACATGCCGATATTGGCATCGGATAGATTTCCAAGGTCTTCGGCTTCCACGGATTTTATAAAACAGCCGCCGACCAGGATTTTATCAGCAGGAAAATAAACGACAATATTGTCTGAAGAATGTCCGGCTCCGGGGTAAAATGTTTCGAAAACGGTATTGTCGGTGCGGAAAGTAGTGTCGCCCTCGAAAGTATATGCAGCCTGCGGAAAATGATTTTCAGCACATAAATTTTTAGTGGCGTAAGTGCTGTAAGTTGCAATTCCCTTTTTCTTGTAAAAATCCAATCCGGCCGACCGGTCTTCATGCCAATGCGTACAGATCACCAGTGATACTTTTTTATGGAATTTAAGATCAATCGAATCGAGAAGGGGCTGAAATTGAGTAGTGTCCCAGGGAGTATCGATAATGACCACACTGCCGGAAGTGATTTTCAATAAACCATGAGCCGAGATACGTACGTCTTTGTAAGTCTGATAAGTGGTAAAAACGTAAGAACTGTCGGATAATTTAGTGAAATCCAACTGTGCATTTACTCCGAATGAAACGATGCAAACCAGTGAAAAAAGAAGCGCTTTCATAGACGTAAACTTACAGATTTATCTCATGCGATTCATGCGTTTTTGCTGATTTTCTTCCAGTTTTAAAGCAATGTGATCTGTGATTTCAAAGGATTCAAGTTCCCGCATGTGTTTTACAAAGTTGAGAGCAAGTTTATAACTTAGGAATTCATAAAGAATGATCCACTGCTCATTTTTGGTCTTCACCATGATATCGTAAGTAATAGATTTGGAAGTTGACCGACCATTTCCATTTCCATAATAATTGGGGCTGGCTCCCATTGCGTAAGTCCGGTAGGTATGACTTTCAACGGATAAGCGCAAATGAAAGCTGTCAGGATCCGGGATTTTCTTCCACTCGCCCCATTTTGAAGCAAATAACGATTTGTACTTGCGGTACTCCATTGTTTGCGGGTTAAATTCTAACCCGGTTTCGATCAATCCAAGTATGACAGCAATTGCCGAAAATAATATTCCCAGAGGCCAGAAAAGTACTAAGCAGATTAATGCGGCCAGGGCGCAGAAAATTAGCGGGATCAGGTAGTTTAAAGTTTTACCCTCATTGATTACAAGAGTAGTTGAAGTTTGGTTCATTGAACGTTTAAAAATTTAAGGATGGAAAATTAGCTGAAAGTTTGCTGTTAAATGAATAATTAAACTTTTTTATCAATTTCCAGAACATCTTCTTTGTACTTTTTTATGAACTAACTTAACTGAGCTAACGAAGTTCTAACAATTCAAATTTCTGCGTAATCTGTTAGATGCGCGCGCAAAAAAAACATGGCTCCTCGCAATTAGTAGAACAAAGAAAAAAGGCTCCTTCCGCCGTAATGGAAAGAGCCTTTAGCTAAATAATAAAAACTAGATTAAACAGTAACCTTAGGAGCTGCTGCTAAAATATCTGTTGATGTTTCTGCCGCAAACTGTTCAAAGTTCTTAACGAACTGATCAGCCAAATGGTTGGCAGTTTTGTCATAAGCTGTTTTATCTGCCCAGGTTTCACGCGGATTCAGGATCTCGCTTGGAACTTCCGGACAAGAAGTAGGGAATGATAATTCGAATACCGGCAGTGTTTCGTAAACTGCGTTATCCAATTTCCCTGTTAATGCTGCTGTAATCATTGCACGTGTGTAGGATAATTTCATACGGCTTCCAACTCCGTAAGAGCCACCTGACCAACCTGTGTTGATCAACCACACTTTAATGTCTGTACCTTCTAATTTTTCACCCAATAATTTTGCGTATTTCGCAGGGTGAAGCGGTAAGAATGCTTTTCCAAAACAAGCAGAGAACGTTGTTGTCGGTTCTGTAATACCAACCTCAGTTCCTGCAACTTTAGCCGTATATCCCGACATAAAGTGGTACATAGCCTGCTCATTCGTCAAACGGGAGATCGGAGGCAATACACCGAATGCATCAGCTGTAAGGAAGAAAATATTTTTTGGTCCTGACCCGATAGACGGAGTCATGATATTGTCGATGTAATCGATCGGATAGGAAACACGTGTGTTTTCTGTGATAGAACCATCCGTGTAATCAGGAGTTGAAGTCCCTTCGTAGAAACCGATGTTTTCCAAAATTGCTCCAAACTTGATTGCATCGTAAATCTGCGGTTCTTTTTCTTTGGAAAGATCGATTGTTTTTGCGTAACAACCTCCTTCGAAGTTGAATACCGTATTGTCAGACCAGCCGTGCTCATCATCACCGATCAAACGACGGTTCGGATCAGAAGATAAAGTCGTTTTTCCTGTTCCAGACAACCCAAAGAAGATTGCGGTGTCGCCATTCTCTCCGACGTTTGCCGAACAGTGCATGGAAAGTACATTTTTCTCGTGTGGCAATACATAGTTCAATACAGAGAAAATACCTTTCTTGATTTCACCTGTGTATCCTGTACCACCGATAATGATCATTTTACGAGTGAAGTTCAAAATTGCGAAATTCGACTGGCGTGTTCCGTCAATTGAAGGATCAGCTTTGAATCCCGGAGCACAAACGATATTCCACTCAGCGTCAAAGTTTTCAATCTCAGCATCTGTCGGACGAAGGAACATGTTGTATGCAAACATGTTTGACCATGGGAACTCGGTTGTTACACGAATGTTCATTCTGAATTTGTCGTCAGCACAAGCATATGCATCACGCACATACAGGTCTTTCCCGATCAAATAAGCCTTCATGCGGTTGTATAACGCATCGAATTGTTCTGTAGAAACAGGAATGTTAACATCACCCCACCAAACACTGTTTTCTGTGTTAGCATCGCGAACAACAAAACGATCTTTCGGAGATCTACCAGTGAATTCACCTGTTTCAATAGCGATTGCCCCGGTGTCAGTTAACACACCCTGGCCACTGATGATAGTGTCTTCTACTAGTTCTGCTGGCGTTAAGTTCCAAAATACGTTACCGAGATTTTCTAATCCGATAGTTGCTTTTAAATCGGCGTTTTTTCCTCGTTTACCAAATTCATTCATAAAATGTCTTTTTGTTTTGCCCTAAAGGCTAACTTATTTCGGTGCAAAAGTACATGTATCCGTCAAAAATTCACCCTTTTTTCAGTATAAATATTAACAGAATAAGAACAAATGCTTCGTTTAAACCTTCTTAACGCTTTGATTTGCTTGTTATTGCTTTGATTCAAAGGTTAATAACTTGTTAATCTGAAAGTGATAATTGAAAGGCGGGAATTGAAGATAAACTGTGTTGATGCCTGATGTTTAACGGAAGCGAAGTTTTCTCTTTTTTTCAATTTTAACTTTTCACTTTTTAATTAAATCCCAGTCTTTTGCAATTTGGTAGGTGCTGAANNGGATCGATCATTAAATAATGTCCCCATTTGCTGGCTTTGTATAAAATAATTACCGAGCGCCCTTTTGCATCTTTGTAGTCGGTGCGCATAATGGTCGGTGTAGCTGGCCCGCCTGACATTTGTTTCATCGATTCGGAGGTAACATTGAATGCTGTTTTCCACTGTTTGATCAATACTTCTCCGTTTCCGTATTGAACGACTTTGTCATCGGTTCCGTGAACAACAATCAGTTGCGGGAATTCTCCTTTGTAAAGCGAATCCTGCGAGTACAAACGCTTACGAAGGATCGAGTCGCTGAACATAGTAGGCTGTTTCATTTCCGAAAAAGATTTCATCGGATTATCGACCTGCTTGTATGCTGTTCCGGCTAAAATGGCTCCGGATTTAATCGTATTCGGATAACATGCCATGTAGTTAACACTCATTGCGGCTCCTGCGCTAACACCATAAATATAGATTTTCGCAGGATCAACAGAATAATGAGCAACCGCATAATTTACCATTTCATGAATACTGGCAATTTCACCCTTGTCTTTTTCATGGTCCTCTTTTGAAAACCAATTGAAGCATCTAAGCATGTTGTTGGCGTTTTTTTGCTCCGGATAAAGGACAAAAAAGTTCAATGAATCTGCCAGTTTGTTCCAGCCGGATCCGCTTGAGATTTCGAGAGCATCCTGGTTGCAGCCGTGAAGCACCAATACCAGCGGAACCTTCTTCGTTGGTTTATGGATGGGTTCATGAATGTATGCATTCAGATTTCCGGGGTTTTGGGTGATCTGTAAAGTGATGTCGGTTAATTGAGCATTTCCTAAAATAGGGAAGAGCAGCAGCGAAAGTATCAATTTTGTTTTCAAATTACCTGGTATTTTTTCATGATGAATGTAGCACTTTTATTTTTACAAATTCCATCCCGGAGTTTGTAGTCAAAAAACAAATCGTTGTCCCGGATTTCCACTTCGAAGCATTTGTTTTTTAAATACGCCGGATGTGAACGGGTGGTTTCACAAACCTCCAAATCGTGTGTAGCAATCATTCCAATTGCATTCAAACGCACCATTTGCTCCACGATTCCGATTGTGCCGTTTTGCTTGTCGTCTGAGTTCGTTCCACGCAGGATCTCATCCAGCAGAACAAAAGCCGGCCCCTGGTTCAGGTTATCGATTATCAATTTCAAACGCTTTACTTCGGAAAAGAAATAAGAAGTACTTTCTTCCAGTGAATCGCTCAAACGCATGGAAACCAATAATGGAATGGGATAGAACTGCGCACTTTTAGCAGGAACAACCGAACCCGCATTGGATAGGATTACTCCAATTCCAAGTGTTCTGAGAAAGGTACTTTTCCCCGACATGTTTGATCCGGTAAGAATAACGAATCGTTCCTGGTCGAAGGCAACGGAATTGCAGACACGTTTGTCTTTTGAGATTAACGGATGTCCCAATTCTTCGAAAGAAATCTGATCACTGTTTAAATCCGGGAAACAGTATTCCGGATTATTGACCCGGAAATTGCTAAATGAAAGTATGCTTTCCACTTCTGCAATCTGCTCGATCCACTGACTGATCGATTCACGGTGGTTCTTTTTCCATTTGACCAGCTGCCGGAAAATATGCACATGGAACTGAATGGTCCCGTTCAATAAGAAAACAGCCATACCATTGTTGATGCTGTCCATATTTTCATAGATTTTGGAAGCTTCTTTCAGTAAAGTACTTGCCGCCTGGTTTTTCGAATGCACTTTTGAATGGATTTCTTTTAATCTGGCAGACTTCCAATCCCTGTTTTCGATCAATCGGAGCATTTCACTGTAAGCTCGGAGCGCCGCGCCAATTCGTTCGGTTTTTCCAATCTCATCACGGATTTTCCCTACAACCGCGCCGAATAAAAGCATATTCACCACATAAAGTATCACCCCGACATTGAACCAATAAACCTGGCCTGTCTGCCAGAGCAAGATCATACTTGTTAATCCGAGAGCGGGAAAGATGAACGCCAGAATGGTTGAAATGATAGATATCGATTGGTGAGAATCCTGCCAGTGCTCAATGTAATTGCGGATTTCCCGAGTGTCTTTGCCTAATTTGGCATAGACCTGGAAAGCCTGCCGCCATTCAAGATCTTCTGCAACTTCTGAAATGGCTTCCTGGGAATCCATCAATGATTCTTTGCTTTGGATTTGAAGCAATGAACCTGCCAGTTTTTCACTTCCGATAACGGTTGAAGTCCGGTTTAAGTGCTCAAATAAAGAATGTGGTCCGAAGAGATCAATATCGAAAGAATACGGGTGTTTGGTATCCAGGAATTCTTTTCCGTCTTCATAATAAGGCAAAGCTTCTGTCAAAAAACGATGTTCCGATTCATTGAGCCATAAATAGGTGGAAGCTACCTGAAGTATGCGTTTTACCCGGAAATGGTAATTCACCAGGAAAACAAAAAATCCTAAAAAGACAATGCCGCCAATTAAAAAGGGAATACCGCTTTCCGAACGGGAATAATAAAACGAAATTCCCGAAATAATTAATACCAGCAACCTCGACCAGCCAATTAACTGAAGTCGCTTATTGATTTGGCCAACAGATTCTTTGTAGCGTCTTGATCGCTCCGAATAATCAGGAATCATATGGCAGCCATTTTTTTCAATTCACTGACTGCCATGTGAATGTTTTTCCAAACCTCGCTGATATTGGCATCCATCATATAACAAGGTGCAGTAATAATTTTGTTGGTTGGATCCACATGGATTTCTTTCACTGTTTTATAGGCGGTAGTTGCACCGGTTTTTTCTAACCCCTGAGAAAATGCTTCAATATCGTAAGGAGAAGATTCTGAAGTTGTTCCTAAAGTCAATGAAGGGTGGATATCAGATCCTTCGAGTGCTTTTGCCAAAACTACCGGACTTACACACAAAGCGGCGATCGGTTTTCCGATATTTACAAGGTTCACAAGCAGTAGCTTTACTTCCGGTAAAATATCTCCTTCCGGACCGTCAAAAGCCCATTTGGTAAAGTTTTTTGCACTTCCGAATCCTCCCGGGATAATCAATCCGTCTAAATCAGCCGGCTGCACATCCTGAATGGGGATAATATTCCCGCGCGCGATTCGCGCAGCTTCCACGAGCATGTTGCGGGATTCATTCATAGGTTCACCTGTTAAGTGGTTGATTACGTGGAACTGATCCGCATTTACACCGATACAAGTATAAGTATCTCCTGATTCTGATACAGCTAACATGCTTAATACGGCTTCCTGGATCTCTGCTCCGTCATATACTCCGGACCCGGATAGTAAAATTCCAAAATTCATCTTTCGTTTTTCTTTAGTATTCATTGCGAGTAAAAAGTACCTTTAAATCTTTGCGCTCCTTCACTATATGCGGTTAATCTTTTTACTTCTCCAAAAATACGATTCTCCCGCTATTTCGTATCTTTGTTTTCATGAACAAACCAATAATATTTTACGATGGTGATTGCGGTTTCTGCAATAAAACCGTTCAGTTTGTTCTAAATCACGAGAAAAATTCCGAGATCCATTTTTGTGCACTGCAAAGTGAGCATGCGAAAAAGTTCTTCAAAGGGGAGGGAATCCCTAAAATCGATTTGTCCACTTTTTATTTTTGGGACGGAAAGAAATTGAATAATAAATCTACAGCCGCATTAAAGGTGTTGGACTATTTGCATTTTCCTTATTCGTTGGGTAAGATCGGCTGGATTTGTCC
>DJFP01000043.1:11559-12731 GCA_002432565.1 Flavobacteriales bacterium UBA5869 | reverse complement strand
TGATTTTCACTTTCTATCAAGAAGTCGTAAATAAAACGATATGTTAAAATATTGAACCGATTTTGTTTGAATTCTGTTGATATCATTCTGAAAATAGAAGTTGTAAAGGGAATTCTTTCCTTATTTTTGCCTTATGAGAATATCTGCTTCGATTTATTCGGATAAGAAACGAGAACTTTCGGAAACAATCAAAGATCTATCCGCGCACCATGTGGATTTACTGCATGTTGACTGTAATGATGATCCTTCCGTTTTTGAAGATATCAGCCGGATCAGAACCTGGTGTAATATTCCTATCGATTTACACATCATCACGAAAGAACCGTCAAAGTATTTTGATTTGCTGCGTACTGTTCCCGTTGAATACGTGACATTTCAGTTGGAAGACCTGCAGGAAGAACTGATCATTCCATCCGATATTAAGGGAAAGAAAGGCCTGGCAATCATTACACCGACTTCCATCGAGGCATTTGACAAATACAGCAATTTTGACTTTATTCTGATCATGGCAACCATTCCGGGACAAAGCGGAGGTGTTTTTGATGCTGTGAATTTTAAGAAGATCCGGGATTTTCAAAAGAAATATCCGTCAAAATCAGTCCATGTGGACGGTGGGGTAAACGGCGAAGTTTCGTTCATTCTCCGGAATATGGGAGTTCATACTTCCGTTTCGGGATCTTACCTGTTTAATGCACCAAGTGTCGGTCATGCATTGATGGACCTGACAAAACGCACAATAGATTCCCAGTTTTTGGTAAAAGATTTCATGATTCCTTTGACCGAATCGCCTTCAGTTGGTGAGAACGTTTCAGTCTCCGAAGTTTTATATTCTATTGAAGACGGAAAATTAGGGTTTACACTGGTAGTTGATGAAACAAAGAACCTGAGAGGATTGATTTCCAATGCCGACATTCGTAAAAGCCTGATCCGAACCGGTGGCAATCTGAATAATGAATCCATTGCCGAAATCATGAATTCCAAGCCATTGGTGATTCCTGAAACAGCTACAGTCAATGACTTACTACAACAAATTAAAAAATATACATTCCCGATTCTTTATTTGCCCGTTGTGGACCAAAATAATAAAGCAAAAGGAATCTTAACATTCGTAAACCTGATTAAAGGGGAAATATGATCATTCATTTAAAAAATACAGTAAGTTCAGCTGATGC
>DJFP01000043.1:3402-11546 GCA_002432565.1 Flavobacteriales bacterium UBA5869 | reverse complement strand
AAAACAGGAAATACGATTATGATTTCCGGTCCTTGTTCCGTTGAATCCGAAGAACAGATCCGTGAATCTTCCGAATTATTGAAATCTTTGGGATTGACAGCGCTTCGCGGCGGATGTTATAAGCCAAGAACGAGTCCGTACAGTTTCCAGGGATTGGGACTGGAAGGATTGAAACTGCTTTCAAAAATGCGTGAAGAATACGGTTTTGCAGTGGTTACCGAAGCACGTGATGCAACACATATTGATGAGATCATTGAGCATGCAGATGTGATCCAGGTTGGGGCAAAAGCCATGTACGACCAAGGAATCCTTCGTGCGTGTGCAAAAACGCAAAAAACAGTTTTAATCAAACGTGGTTTTGGAACAACACTCCAGGAATTTGTTCAGGCGGCTGAGTTTGTGCTTTCCGGAGGAAATGAGAATGTGGTTCTTTGTGAGCGCGGGATCCGCACTTTTGAAACAGGTACTCGTTTTACATTGGACTTATGCGGAGTTGAATGGCTGAAACATTACACAAATCTTCCGGTTATCCTTGACCCGAGCCATGCAATGGGTTATGCTTACGGGGTAGCAGGATTGTCGCGGGCTTGTATCGCTTTGGGTGTTGACGGATTATTAGTGGAAGTTCATCCGAATCCGAAAGTGGCCAAATCAGATGCTTCTCAGCAGCTGAATCACGAAGAGTTCAAGCAATTGTTAAAAACACTCGATCCAATTGCGGCAAGCGTTGGGTATAAAATGGTATAACCTTGTTTTTAGAGCAAAATATAAAAGGTCTTTGCGCGAAGTTCGGTGTTGATTTCTATCAAATGCTGAAAGACTTTGATGTGGACGGAGTGACTGAATTGTCTATCCTGGATTTGGAAGCTATTGCGGAAGAATATGAAGTGGATTTCTATTCCCTTTTGTTTAAACCATTGTTCGTCTTTGATCACTTGAAGTCCAAAATTGAAAAAATCAAATTATTGATTTTGGATGTGGATGGTGTAATGACAGATGCCGGAATGTACTATACGGAATCCGGGGACCAGTTCAAGAAGTATAATTCGAAAGACGGAATGGGTATCATGAAAGCCCAGGAACAAGGATTGATCTGCGGAATTATCTCTTCCGGTTTTATTGATAAGATGGTTCGGAACAGGGCAGAAACACTCAAAATCAAATATGTGTATGTTGGACGCGATCAGAAAATCGGCATTCTTAAACAATGGTGTGAGGAATTGTCCATTACTCTGAACGAAGTGGCAATCATCGGTGACGACATCAATGATCTGTCGATCATGCGTGAAGTGGGCTTGCGAGCTTGTCCAAAGGATGCGGTTCAGGAAGTCAAGAAAGAAGTAGATATTGTATTAACAAAAAATGGGGGAGCGGGAGTCGTGAGAGAATTTATCGATAATTTTCTCCTTCCGGAACCAATAAAAGAATTTTAAAATAACATGAATCAAGTGAAATTAGGCATTATCCGTGAAGGGAAAGTGCCGCCTGATAAGCGGGTTCCACTTACACCGAAGCAATGCAAATTGGTTGAGATGAAGTTTCCACAAGTCAAGGTGTTTGTTCAGGAGAGTGATATTCGTGCATTCAGTGATGAAGAATATATTGCAGAAGGAGTTGAAGTGGTCAAAGATTTGTCCGATTGTGATATCATTATGGGAGTAAAGGAGGTCAATATCGAAGACCTGATTCCCGGAAAGAAATTCCTGTTCTTTTCACANNACCATTAAGAAACAGCCCTACAATAGAAAGCTTCTTCGTGCGATACTGGACAAGAAAATACAATTGATTGATTACGAAGTCCTGAAATCCAAAGACAATAAGCGCATCATCGGTTTTGGACGTTATGCCGGAATTGTAGGGGCCTACAATGGAATCCGCGCTTATGGAGAAAAAACAAATACATTCCATCTAAAGCCGGCGAATGAATGTTCAGGCAGAAAAGAAATGGAAGCCGAACTGCATAAAGCTGTTTTCCCCGAAAATATGAAACTGGTACTTACCGGTTTTGGAAGAGTAGGTTACGGAGCGCGTGAGATTATGGATTTGTTGCCGTTTACGGAAGTCAGTCCGGAGGAGTTCCTGAGCGAGAAATTTGATACTCCTGTATTTACCCATTTGGAAATAGAGGACTATTACAAACGCAAGGATGGAAAACCGTTTAGCAAGCAGGAATTCTATGCAACGCCTGAAATTTACGAATCCAGCTTCGGAAGATATTCTGAGGTAGCCGATGTGTATGTTGCATGTCATTTTTGGAGTAACAAATCACCGTTTATCTTAACCGGAGATGATTTGAGATCGGAAAAAAACAAGATACAGGTCATTGCGGATGTTTCCTGTGATATCCAGGGACCTATTGCATCAACGATCCGTTCCTCTAAAATTGCAGATCCCTTTTATGGTTTCGACCCGAAAACAGGGCAGGAATGCGACTGGAAACAAGCCGGATCAATTCTGGTAATGGCTGTTGATAATTTACCGTGTGAATTACCAAAAGATGCTTCTGAAGATTTCGGTAGTGAACTCATCAAGTCTGTGTTCCCGCATTTATTCGGAGAAGACCCGGATAATATCATCGGAAGAGCTTCCGAAACAGATTTGACCGGAAACTTAACTTCTTACTTTGCCTACCTGAACGATTACGTCAACCAGGTTACGGCTTAAGGACATAGATACTACTTATGGCAATACAGAAAGGCGACAAAAAAATAATCAGGGGATGGGTGATGTATGACTGGGCTAACTCAGTATACAACCTGGTAATCTCATCGGCAATTTTCCCGATTTTTTATGATAACGTTACTACAAAACATTTCAAAGAAACGCATGGCTACTCATTAGATGAAAGTTTGCCGGAAGGAGTAAATGTTACGGTAGACTTTTTTGGATGGGAATTATCCAACTCTGCACTCATGAGTTTCGTTCTTTCAGCATCGTTCTTGTGTGTATCGTTCTTTTCTCCTTTTTTATCAGGTATTGCGGACTATTTAGGGAATAAGAAACGATTTTTGCAGTTTTTCTGCTACCTGGGAGCAGCTTCTTGTATGACACTTTATTTCTTTGATCCGGCGAAAATCGAATTGGGATTAACCAGCTTATTCTTTGCCAGTATCGGGTTCTGGAACAGTTTGGTGTTTTACAATGCTTATCTTCCTGAGATTGCAGAACCCAAAGATCACGACAAAATTTCGGCACGTGGATTCTCCATGGGATATTTAGGATCTATGCTGTTATTGATTATTTGTTTGGTATTAATTCAAACAAAAACACTCGAAGCAAAGTGGTGTTTTGTCCTCGTTGGAATTTGGTGGGTTTCCTTCTCACAATTCACCTATCGTGTGCTTCCTAATACCTCCAAAAAGCAGACAAAAGAAAAAGGATATATCTGGAAAGGATTTCGTGAATTGAGACATGTTTTTGTTGAGTTTCGACAAACTGTCCGTCTAAAGAAATACCTGGCAGCTTTTTTCTTTTTTAATACGGGCGTACAAACCGTCATGCTGATGGCTACTTTCTTTGCTAAGAAGGAAATTGATTGGCCCATGAAAGATGGAAAGCCAGACGATAGCGGGTTGATAATTGCTATTTTGCTCATTCAGCTATTAGGCGCCGGAGGAGCTTTTTTAATGTCGCGTATTTCCAGAAGTATTGGCAATATCCGTACCCTGGGTATTTCCATTGTGATATGGATTGGTATCTGTGGAGCTGCTTTCCTGATTAAAACTCCTGTACAGTTTTATGCTTTGGCTGCAACGGTTGGTTTGGTAATGGGGGGAGTTCAGGCAATGGCCCGGTCTACATATTCTAAATTCCTGCCGGAAACAGAAGATCATGCAAGTTATTTCTCATTTTACGATGCAACTGAAAAAATAGGTATTGTTACCGGAACGCTATTCTTTGGTATAATGGAAATCATCTTTGATGACATGCGTTTTTCTGTTGTGTCCGTGGCATTCTTCTTTGTAGTAGGACTGTTAATGTTGTTCCGTATTCCCAAACACGAGCGCAGCGACCTTGAAGGAGTTTACGAGTAATTTTCAATGATGAATGGTCCAATTATCAGGAAAGGATTTCCTTGATAGTTACTAATTCTTGAATTGATCATTGAATTGACTCGTCAATCATTGTTATTCGCAATTAAAAAAGTCAAACAGGACAAACTTTTTTACAATAAGCGCACCTTTTATGAAGTTCCGGGCTTTTTTTTTACTTACTGAGCAACTCACTCAACCGAATCCATGCACAAATAGCAGGTGTGACCTGGAGAATTGAATACGGATCACTTTGGAGCAGTGAAGGCGAGATCATTCACGACACTTGAATCTACTAAAATAACAAAACTACATAGGAACATAGACTCCATAGATTCTTTCTTTTTTTATATTGGAAACTATGTGGGAAAACAAAAAAGACCGGTATCTCTAACGGCCTTTCATTATCAATGAGCTTCTTCTTCCGGATCAGGAGGGAAGATTTTCTCTGCGTTTTTAATATTCTGCATGCGGTCAATGAAATCTTCCAACTGGGAGATCGTCAGCTGCTTCGCGATGATTTTTTTGTCTTTGTCCAGCACAAAAATTCTTGGTGTGGCATAAATATCATAAGTGTCATGATAATTCAATGCTTCCAGGGTGGTGTACTTCGGGATGAACTGTCTTGGATCCGCTGTTGCGTCTTCAAATAGCTTTTTAGTCAGACCAACGTTGATGAATTCCAATTTGTTATCACGGATGAATTTCTTCCACTTTTCGAAATCTTCTCCGGTTGCTTTTCCAACAGCAAAGATCTCTACGTTGCGTTGCTTGAACTTCTTTTCGTACAAAGTCTGCAATTTCGGAGTTGTTTTTTTACAATGTCCACATTCAGGATCCCAGAAATAAAGAATGGTGTATTCGCTTTTCAGATCGTAGAAGTTCTTCCAGTTTACATCCGTTGTGTCGCGGAGACTGATATTCGGAGGACGAACACCCTGAACCAGGTTCATTTTAATTTTGTTCTCTTCACACAATTCCTTCAATTTTTCCTTGTCTTTCATCCAGTATGCAATCGAATTTCCTTCTGCATCGTTCTGACAGTAGTAACGGTTCACCATGTAAACGTAAACTTTGTCCATTCCCATGATGTTCGATTTTGCATAAGTATTGGTGATATAATCCACTACATACTTAAACATTTCTGATTTTTTGTCCAATTGATCGCAGAAAGGGAATGCGAAAGCCAAAACAGTATCCGGATGCTGGATCAGCATGTTCTTTCCGAAGAAATATTCTACTTTCGAACCGAAAACAGAAGTGTTTACCAAACGGTCGTCTTTCAAATCGATATTGTCCCAGTAATGTTTGCGGTAATATTCGTAGCGGAAGTTTTCATTGATTACTTTCCCGTTTGCATCTTTCGGAGCTTCCGGAACAGTAACATCCATCGACATTTTAACGAGTTTGGAAACCATTTTGGTTGGATTGTTCTTTTGAAGATCTGTCTGATAAGCAGCAACCAGTTTGGAAACAGAATCCATTTTCTCTCCCAAACGTTTGTATTGCGCATCACCTTCTTTAAATTTCTTACGTTCCTCAGAAAATTCGGTAGCGACTTTACGCTGTGCCTGCAAGTAATTGATATATGCAAAAAACACTTTGTTTTCTTCCGATTTCTTCACTTTCATGTTGGAAACAAAATCAGGGCCTTTTGTCTCGATACTGATTTCTTCATTGTTGTAGATAACCTCGAAGTATTTTTGTCCGGGCATCAACAAGGCAACCATTCCTGGTTTTAAGTCTTTTTTTGCTGTGAATTCAACCACCCCGCCTTTCATTTCAGCGGTATCTGCATAAAATAGCTTGGAGCCGTAATATTTTGTCAGGAAAACAGTGGTGTCTTTTGCTCCTTCTACTTTGAAGCGCAATTTTTGACCGAATCCAACAGTTGATACAAGTAATAGGGCAATCACTAAAAGTTGTTTCATGTTTGAGGTTTTATTTTTTATCATGACGTAGCAAAATTAATAAAGTCATTCGTTTAACATAAAATTAACCATTGTTCTGTTCGTAAATTCCCTTGCGGGCACTTAGGAAGGAAGCCAATGCGAATAAGCAATAAGCAAGAACCAATGCAAGAATGCTCATCAAGCTTAGACTCGTATCGATATACAATCCTCCTTCCTTCAATAAGGAGTCTAAAAATAGCTTAAATCCGATAAAAGAAGCCAGACTGAGAATGCCAATTATCCCGAAAACTTTGGAAAAATAGACGAAGAAATTCGTTACCAGTGAGTTAGGGTGATGTCCCAGGCGCATCAAAGTTCTTACTTCGTATAAATTCTTACTCAATAACAACTGCAGGTATTGAATTAGAACCAAACCCGAAAGGAAGACTGCAATGATCGAAATTCCCAAAACCACGAGAATCAAAGTTCCAACAGTACTTTTTAAACGACCGATAGCAACTTGTGCATTTTTGGATTCCAAGTGTCTTTCCTGCAGCATCTGCTCTACCAAACCGAATTCATTTTCTTTTCCGGAGATAATGATCTGGGAGATTTTTTGTTCTGCATCGGGGGCGAAACGGTTGTTGGCCCAGTTCATGAAATTCTGCGGAACAAGTACAGAAGGAACATCATTCGAGAATCCGATAATGCGGCAGGAAATATATTCTTTTACGGTGTCGGTTTTCATACAGAACTTGAAATGAATGTCCTTTGCCAATTCATCACTGATCTGCGGCATTCCTTTTGAAACCATGAACATATTCATCATAACCAACAAATCACGCGGCATAAGAATCGGAACCAACGTATCGCCTTGTTTCCAACGGAACTCTTTCGACTTTACATCCAGGATATCGGGATCTAATGTTTGGATAAAAATATCTCCTCTAAATCGCGGTACGGAAGGATCTGCGGTTTCGATGGTAATATTGAAGTTGTTCGATTCCACAGGCTGCACATCCAAAATGAAGGGTTTCTTTTTCATTTCTTCGATCTCGCTCAGTGAGAAGTCGGTTTTGGCAAGATTGAGCGTATTGAAACTGGAAACTTTCTTTTGAACGATCACAGTATTCGGACCGAGGATTTCTGCTCCTTTNNAAAAGCTCCTACAACGGCAATAATCAATTGGCGTTTGTCCTGGTGTTGAAATAATAATTTGCGTAACATGGCTCAGAGCTTTAATTCGTAATCGTAAGAAAAACGGTTGTCGTCATCCAAAGAGGTGAGAACAAATCCTGCTTTTTGACGGGTACATTCCGCATCGATCATAGAAAGACAACGCAAACTGTTGCGCTCATCCAAATGTGAGAACGGCTCGTCCAAAATCAACCAATTGAAAGGCTGGCACAGAGAACGGACAATTGCTACACGCTGCTGCTGGCCCATGGAGAGCAATCCGCAGGGGTCATTCCACTTGTGGTCAATTTCCAATTCGGCAAGCATGTTTTTAATTTCGCTTTCCGATTTGAAATCGGTCAATTGGTTTTTGAGCTGCAAATTTTCGGCAACAGTCAGTTTATGGAAGAGCTGTAAGTCCTGGAAAACTGTTGAGATTTTTCGCTGGCGGATCACCACCCATTCATCCACAGAAAATGTTTTTATATCACGTCCATCGTACAAGATGGTTCCGTCGTAATCTTTTCGAATCCCGAATACGGTCATGGAAAAAGTGGATTTTCCTTTTCCGGAAGATGCATTCAGAAGGATTTTTTTGCCGGACTCAAGTTGTGCGCTGTTTCCCCAAATACTATCAGCTCCGTGCGAAATAGAAGCAAGTGGGAAGGGCATAACCCGGTTAAATTGGATGTTCATCTTAGCTAGTTTTCGATGTCAATTTCAAATATCATTCCAAGATTACAAGATATCAATTTTGAACGACTTGCAGGATCTCCCGGCACAATTCATCGGTTGGTTTTGCATCGAGCCAAATGGTGTCCGGATGTTTTTTGAACCAGGTCAATTGGCGTTTGGCATAGTTCCGGGTATGCTGCTTGATTTTTGAAATGCAGGTCTCGAGGTCTGTCCCACCATCCAGGTAGTCGAATACTTCTTTGTAACCGACTGTTTGCAGTGCTGTCAGGTTCCGGTATTCAGTAACATTTTTCACTTCTTCAATCAACCCGGCTTCAATCATTTGGTCAACACGCCGGTTAATACGTTC
>DJFP01000043.1:692-3293 GCA_002432565.1 Flavobacteriales bacterium UBA5869 | reverse complement strand
AGTCCCAGGCACAAAGCATCAATAAACATTCCCGAACCGCCAACCAATATTAGCTTTTCATAATGAGCCAACTCTCCTTGAATCAATTCCATGGCTTCCGTTTCAAACTGAGAAGCGCTGACCGGTGTGGAGATGTTATGAGAATCAATGAAATAGTGCGGAATTCCTTCCATTTCTTCCAAAGTTGGTTTGGCTGTACCAATCGATAATTCCTTGTAGAACTGCCTGGAGTCTGCAGATAGCACAACAGTATTTAACTTTTTTGCCAAAGCTACGGCAAGGGAAGTCTTTCCGCTGGCTGTCGGACCTTCAATAACAATCAGTTGCTGCATGCACAAAAGTACAATTTCCGGACGAAATCAGCGCTTAACAAGTGTTTTGTACGTTTCGTAACGAGAGGTGATCCCACGGACATAACGGATACAGATATTTCCCCGGAACGCACCGCTTTTTACTACTTCATCGGTGTAGTAAGCGTGTTTTCCAAGGTTCATAACCATTGTTTCAACGTTATCGTCCCAAACATGCGGATTCAGACCTTTCTTTTCAGCTAAACGCTGTGCATCCAGGATGTGTCCTGCACCGGCGTTATAACTTGCCAGGATGAATTTGTTGCGTTCGTTTTCGTCTTTAATTCCTTTCCACAATTTGGTGATTCGGCTCAAATATTTATATCCGCCCCTGATCTGTACTTCGGGTGGTGAAGTAGGGTAGACGCCGAATTTCGGACCGGTTCCCGGCATGAACTGCATCAGACCGTAAGCACCACCAAAGGCACGGGCATTCGGATTGAATTTGCTTTCATGATAGATCAATGCGGCAACCAGTCGCCAGTCAATGTTGTGCTTTTCACCTTCTGCTTTTAAAATGGCATCAAAAGGTGAAAGATTTCCTTTGCGTGATTTGAAGTTGCTTTCACCTCCAAGCGAACTATTGATTTGTTCGAAGTACTTGCGTTTGATGTATGAAAAGGCTTCCTTATTCATGAACTTGGAAAGCCAGATATTCAAACGTTTTTGGAGGATAGGTGATTTTTTGTTTAATCCGAAAGCAATGTTTTGTTTGAAGGAGATCGGAAGTCTCACATCCAGGTTATCGTAGAAACGTTCGTTGATCTCAGCCACATTGCGTTCTGCCACCGTATAATCGATTACTCCGTTTGAAACCTGTTCGATCAGTTCTTCCACACCTTCCTGAGCTTGTGTCGGACGGATCATGATCGTATCGCCGATCTCATCCTGCAAATGGAGCAGCCGCGTGTAATAACTGGAGCGCTCCCAAACGACCACCTTTTTATGCGCCAATTGGATCGGGTCCGAAATGAACGTTACGTTCTGATCTTTTGTTTCGGGAGTTAGTTTACGCTGTACCAAAACCTGGTTAGTTTGCAGGAAAGGGACCGAAAAGTTGATCTCGGACCTTCTTTCACGTGTAACGGTATAGTTGCAGGCAACAATATCACCTTCACCACGGTTTAAAATGTCGTTGATCTCATCCAGGTCGTTGACGATTTTCACCTCCAGGCTTACTCCCAAATCTTCCGCAAATTCTTTCAGGATTTCATATTCGAATCCCATTTTTTTGCCTTTGTAAATAAAGAAGGATGTAGAGCTGTTTTCAGCCAGTACGACCAAACTTCCACGTTTGTAAATACCCGGAAGATCAAAGTCATGCGCATTTAAGGGCTTTTTCCTGGAATCTATTTTTTCCGACGAACAGGACGCCATTATCAGGCATCCGATTAGAATGATTAGTCGTAAAATTCCCGTTTTGGACTGCGGCATAATGATCAAACTTACGAACAAATTACGAGAAAATTGCTTAAATCTTCCCCATTAAATATTCATTTGCATCGCGCATATATTCATGAAAGCAACTAGTAATTTCGTTCTCAAAGCGCTGAAACACTGTGTGTCCGTTCGTTAGAGCGTTCTCAAAAGAAAGCTTGCGGCTCACTCCCTGACACATCCGGTAGAGTCCTTCTGCTGTCGGATAATAACTGATCCAGTTCCGCTCAATTAACAAATTTACAAACTGCTTAAAATCTGAAGGATAGGGTTCATTGCTTAAATCAATTTTCGAATAAAAATCGGTTAAGAAGTCGGGAAGTTTGACCTTGTGGTATTGGTCCCAATTCCGCGCCAGTAAATGATCAAAGTAGATGTCAACGGCAATCGGGGCTACTTTCGGAAGCTCTCCGCGAATGGTGTGTATGAGATTTATCACTTCAAAATGATGGTCGATGTAATCGTCTATCTTTCGATGCAGTAAAACGCCCTTTTGAATGTGTTCCGGGTATTCCAGGTACTTTTTTCCTTTGACGAAATCGCCGAACAGGTTCGCTACTGCTAATTGCGGATCGTTGTTGGAAAAATAGATGTGACCGAGATAGTTCATGGGCTTAAGTTAAATAAATTATCAATGATGAATTCATTGTTGTCGGTTAACTTTCCAAAACTCTCTCACAATACTCTTTATCTCCTTACTTTTTTCCGAGTCAAAAAAAGTAAGCAAAAATGCCTTAGCACAATTACAACTTTCAGCCAACCAGCCGATCCGGATCAATCCACGAAAAGAAGGGATCAGGATCCAAAATGCAAT
>DJFP01000043.1:193-686 GCA_002432565.1 Flavobacteriales bacterium UBA5869 | reverse complement strand
TGAAGGACGGGTAATGATTTGAAGGTTCGCGGATATTTCTAAGGGTCGTGTAATTGTGCATATTGGGAACTAGTATCAATTCATCATAGGATTGGAAATTCGATTTTCAAAAAGTAACCCTCCGGTTTTTTCGAACTGGTTCCAAACTTGTGAATTAAGAAAAAAATAGAAGAATCAATCTTTTTTATCGAACAATAATGATGAATTTGGTAATTATCAATTATTATTTATCCAAAAGCCCAGTGATTGTTTCCGAACACCATTTCGTAAATGGTAACAAAAAATACCCAGATTTTAATCGGGAAACAACAGAGGTAAACAGCAATTCCGAATACTTTATAGGATGCGTTTTCCGGTTCCGCTTCATACTTTTTGAGTATGTACATAGATATAAAATAAGGAACAAGGGAAGTGATAATACTTATCAAAGCAATACCAGCCAGTGCAATATTACTGATGTTTGTATTCATGTATAACAATGAAACAGCAGTAA
>DJFP01000043.1:0-143 GCA_002432565.1 Flavobacteriales bacterium UBA5869 | reverse complement strand
AATTTCTTCTTCTCCGATCTTTTCTGCGCCAATACGGCTGATAGCAATCCGGGAACGCAGGTTGTTTGAACCCACATGAAAATGCACTTTTGAGACGAATTGGAAGATATAATCCAGCATCAGTTTTTTGACTTGCGAATTGA
>DJFP01000261.1 GCA_002432565.1 Flavobacteriales bacterium UBA5869 | reverse complement strand
AAACCCGGTTCGTGAAGAGCTGAATAAGACTTCGATCAGTAAAGAAGAAGCATTCAGGCAATTCCCGGCTTTAGATCCGACTAAGCGCACGATTCTCGTGATGGGAGGAAGTTTGGGTGCACGTACTTTAAATGAAGGAGTTCTTCATGGCTTGGCAGAGTTGGAAGAAGCAAATATACAAGTCCTGTGGCAGTGCGGAAAGTACTATTTTGAAGCGATGAAAAAAGAAATAGAGATTCGAAAGAAAGCTCCGATTTTCTTAACGGACTTCATTTCGCGCATGGATGCGGCGTATGGAGTTGCGGATGTCATCGTTTCACGTGCGGGAGCATTGTCGATCTCTGAATTATGTATTGTTGGAAAACCGACGATCCTGGTTCCGTCACCGAATGTTTCCGAAGACCATCAGACAAAGAATGCAATGGCTTTGGTGAAAAACCAGGCGGCTATTCTGATCAAGGACGATGTGGCAAAAGAACAATTGATTTCAGGAGCAGTTAAAGTTCTGAATGATGATGATAAAATGAATGAATTGCGGGTGGCAATTAAACGCATGGCAAAGCCAAATGCAACGTCAGATATCGTTGACGTGATTGAACAATTGGTGTAGATGCACCGGATCAATTCCCCCTTTGGAGGGGGATAACGCTTACGCCGAAGCTTCAGCGTAGGTGCAAAGGGGGAGGAAAGCTGAATTGCATTCCAAACCCGGAAATGAGAAGTGGAATGATTGGATAATTGGAGGGAAGATTTATCAATACGATTTAATAAATCTTCCCCCTCAGTCCCCCTCCAAAGGGGGAAGTTTGGAAAAATGGATTTAAATAACATAAAACGCTTTTATTTCATTGGCATCGGCGGAATCGGGATGTCGGCATTGGCGCGTTATTTCAAAGCGAAAGGTTTTGATGTGGCCGGTTACGATAAAACTCCATCACCTTTAACGAATGAGTTGGAATCCGAGGGGATTGCAATTCATTTTGAGGATTTGGGTGGAAATATTCCCTCGGAATACCAAAATACGGATTCTACATTGGTTGTTTATACGCCGGCGATCCCGAAGAACATGGGTGAGTTGGTTTATGTACAGCAAAATCACAAAGTCCTGAAACGAAGCGAAGTGTTGGGTCTTATCACCCAAACTAGCAAAGGTCTTGGAGTTGCCGGTACTCATGGAAAAACCACTACTTCAACGATGCTGGCTTATGTTTTGAGTCAGTCGCATTTGAAATGCTCTGCTTTTTTGGGGGGAATTTCTTCCAATTTTAATTCTAACGTATTGGTGAATGCGTCTGCGGAATATTCCGTGATCGAAGCGGATGAGTTTGACCGCTCATTTTTACGTCTGAAACCATATGCGAGTATCATTACAGCCATGGACCCGGACCATTTGGATATTTATGGAACAACCGAATCGTTTATTGAAGGTTTCCAGGAATATGCAGATAAGCACAAGGAAAACCAGTTGGTAATCTATAAATACGGACTTCCGTTGAAGCAAACCGGATTTAAAGGGATTTCCTACGCAATCAACCAACCGGATGCACAGGTTTACGGAACAGAACTGCATTATGAGAACGGTCGTTTTTTAATGAATGTACATTTTGGCAATGAAACCTGGAAAGAGGTGGTTTTGGGGCTTCCCGGAATTCACAATGCGGAGAATGCGCTGGCAGTTGCCGTAATGTGTAAGGAGTTGGGGCTTTCGGAGTCAGAGATCCGTTCCGGACTGCAAAATTTCAAGGGGGTTAAAAGACGTTTTGAATACCAGATTAGAACGGAGAACTTGGTTTACATTGACGATTATGCACACCATCCGACCGAAATTGCAGCACTTGTTTCTTCCGTTCGTTTGCTCTACCCGGACAAGAAAGTGGTGGGAATTTTTCAGCCGCACTTATTTTCCCGTACGCGTGATTTCGAAGAAGGATTTGTTCGGGAGCTGGGCAGATTGGATGAAGCGATTATCATGCCGATCTATCCGGCGAGAGAAGAGCCAATTCCTGGAGTTACCAGTGATGAGTTGGTCCGAAAGATTGGAGCAAAAGCCAGTTTAAAAACTCCCGAGCAGGTTTTGGAATACGTAAAAGTGATTGATAATGCAGTTGTATTGACAATCGGGGCAGGAGATATTGACCGCATTGTTCCGGAAGTGAAAAATAGTTTGGAAAGGAAGTAGCTTGAAAGGGAAATTGAAAATAGCAGCCTGGGCTTTATTTGCTGTCGCCGTGATAACGGTGCTGTTTCTTGCGCGTAAAAACCAGGAAGAGTCAGTTGTACAGAATCCGAATATTTCCATTTCTGTGGTTGATGAAAATGCTTTTTTAACGGAAAGTGAATTACTGGTGCGTTTGAAACGTCTGAATCTTTTCTATCCGAACCAATTGATGAAGAACCTGAATACGAAAGCAATTGAGGAACATATCCGGAAAATGCACGAGGTGGAAGAGGTGAATGTATTTAAGCAATTGGGAGGAAATTGGGGGATCAAATTAAAGGTAAGGCAACCTTATGCCCGCATTTTTAACCAGTTCGGAGAAAGTTTCTATGTAGACTCAAAAGGAGCTACCATGGACCCGACACCAAATTTTACTGCTCGTATCCTGGTTTTTACCGGGAATATCAAAGATAAGTCCGATACGCTGCTTGTAAGCGACATTGAAAAGGATCCTAAATTAAAGAACGACCGAAGTCTCGATGAGATCTTTCATATCGCAAAAGTGATTCATGAAAATCCCTTTTTAACTGCCCAAATCAGCCAGGTTCACCGCGATCGCTGGGGGGACTTTATCCTGATCCCGAGAGTGGGAGCTCAGCGAATTGTATTGGGGCCTGCTCCTTCCGAACGTGATGTGGCCGAAAAATTAAAAAAATTGGTTGTTTTTTATGCAAATGGCCTCCCGTATGTGGGATGGAATAAATACAAAACGATCAACCTCAAATACCGCAATCAAGTGGTATGTACTTATCTGCGCGACACCCTTTGAGTTGTTTGTTTTTAAACAATATCAAGCCAGTAGTGTTGTAAATCTTTGGCACTAAAATTTAGTAACTTTATTTTGAGGGGGCAGCCCTCTTAAATATATGCTTTCATAAATTTAGATTTGTTACGGTAAACTTAACGAAGGATATTTTTAAGCATAGATGACACGTAATAATCTACTACTACTTTTTTTCAACGTTGTGTATTTTAGTTCTGTGGCACAACGGGATGTTACGTTAAATCATCTGCAGCCCGGTTTTTTGGTAGTGGACGCTTCTTAGATTAGGAAGTGAAAATGGAGAGATACCAACTAAACCCTTGCGAGCAACAATAACGCTCCTACTGGTTATATTCACGTTTGCACGACGATTGATATTCCCAGTGGGAGCAAGTTGCGTACCTGGACAATGAAAAAGTGTCTTTGCAGATATACAGGAATATTGAATGATTAGACCACTACTGCTACTGCTCAAAAATGAGGTCACACAGCTATGCCCCGAAACTAAGAGATTCTGTAAGAACAGGGTCTCTTTTTGTTTGTGAAGAATAGTATAAATGTTCAAATGTTCAAATGTTCAAATGTTCAAATGTTCAAATGTTCAAATGTTCAAAAATCTACTTAAACAACTTGAACTCTTTGAACTTATTTTAACTTCATTTCAGTTGGTCGGAGTCTAGCAGGAACTTATTTTCCATGCACCAAAGAATCAGGCTGTTGTTGCGGGCATCCAGGTTCAATTTTTTACAGATCCGTGAGCGGTAATTTTCCACCGATTTCGTTGAAACAAAAAGCAGGTTTGCGATCTCTTTACTGGAGTGTTTTTTACTTACAAGTTTTAATACCTTTAATTCGGTTGGTGTAAGGGAATTGATTTCATCTGTTATTAACTCCATGCGAGGATCCGCTTCACGTTTGTCGTGTTGATTTCTTAAAACAAGCGGCAGATATGTTTTTCCAGCCAGTACCCAGTTGATGCATTCCACGATTTCTTCCGAAGTATTGTCCTTAATCAAATAGCCTCTTGCACCGTTGTAAAAAGCCAGTTTGATGATGTCAGTGGTTTTGTGAATGGAAAGGATGATAACGGCTAAATCAGGATATTTTTGTTGAATGAGTGAACAGGTTTCCAATCCGTTTTGCACCGGCATGTCAATGTCTAATAAGACAATGTCAGGATTGAACAAAGGTATGTTTTCCATTACTTGTGCTCCATTTTCATAAGCCTGGATCTCTACATGGTCAAAGGAAGATTCCAGCAGGAATTTTAAGCCGCTTCTGAAAATGGGGTGATCGTCTGCCAGAATTACCTTCATCTAAATAGTTATTGTTAGAGAAATTCCCTTGTTGGTCCCTGTTTTTAGCTCCAATCGACCGCCGATAATAGCTGTTCTTTCCTGTATGGTTAAAAGGCCTAAACCTAATTTGTTTTGTGAGTCGGTGATGCCGATTCCGTTATCTCTGTATTGAATAATAAGTTCGTCGGTTTTTCGTTCAACACTTACTTTCAGGGCACTTGCACGGGCATGTTTAATGGTATTCGAAATGCATTCCTGGATGATGCGGTAGATCTGTGAGCTTGTTTCCAAATCAACTTCTCTTCCGTCAAGGTCGAAATCAAAATTACAGACCATATCAGTTCCGGATTGTGTTTTTTCAATGATGGAGTTCAGAGCGCTTTCCAATCCTATTTTCTCCAATGCCGTAGGATGGAGCTGGTGACTTAAGACTCGTGTTTGTTCCAGTATATCACCGATTTCTGCATCTACACCGTCCAGGTTCGTTATTTTGCCTGTAGTAAACAGATTCAGTTTTGATTTTACCACCGCCAGACTCTGCCCGATATCATCGTGAAGGTCTTTTGAGATTCTTGAACGCTCTTCGTCAATTTGTTCAATGAGTTTCTGCGAAAAGAGGGATTTTATTTTTCGGGATTTTTGAACGTGGTAAATATAGATTGTCGCTAAAATAAGTAAGAACAGGGATAGGATTACCAGGAAAGTGAAGCGGTAATTCGCCGATTTCAGATCGCTCTGAGCACGAAGTATCTTGTTGCGTTGTTTGGAATCAGTAAGTTCGTTTTCAAGTCTTTCTTTGCCATAAATTGTTTGCAGACGCATCTGTTCGTTCTCGTTTGATACTTCGCGGATACTATCGGATAAAGCGCTAAACTTCTGTTCCAGTTCATAAGCCAGCTTATAGTTTCTCTGAGCAGCTGCCAGTTTGGATTGCAATGAAATGAGCTCTTTGCGGAAATTGGGATCATTATCCTTAAGCAGGTAAAATTGTACGGAATCAATACAGCGCTCCACGGTTGCAAAGTCTTTTTGTTCTACGGAAACCATTCCCCTTACCAGAAAAGAGTTGATAATGAAAAGTGGGTCCCGGTAAGTCTGAACAATTGCAAGTGCCGAATCACTGCTGTTTGAAGCCTCTTTAAGCTGTTTATTGTCCAGGTAAGAAGAGGAGAGATTGATGTAAGCTGCAATTATTCCTGAAGGGAAGCCAATCTTTTTTGCTTCGACAACTGTTTGTTTGTAATGAATTACCGAACCCTTGAAATCCTTTATTTCATGCGTCACCAATCCAAGGTTGTTCAATACGATTAAACGAAGTCTTGGTTGCTCTGTTTCAGTAGATATGACAAGTGCACGTTCCAGGTCTTTTTTAGCTTCACCATACTTTTTGGATTTAAGTTTGATAAGAGCCAGGTTATTCAGCAGGTAACCTGTAGGAATTTTTTTGTCGTATTTTTCCGACATTCGAAGTCCTTTTAGGTAGTTCTCCGTGGCCTTGTCATACATGAGCCTGGCTTCGTACACAATCCCCAAACCGTTATAGATTTCCAGCTGATTTTCGATGTAATGACCTCTTTTGGCATCGATTAGTAGTTTCTTAAAGCCGTCTTCGGCTTTCAGCACATCCTGGTCCATGATGAGGAAGTTGAGCCGGATTTTTGTGGAATTGATCAACTGATAGTCCTTCGTCTTTTCTCCCACAGTCAGGCTTTTAGCATAGTATTTTTTTGCCTCGCTTATATTGTTGGCGTAATACTTAAAGCTCCCGTAGTATTGGTAAACGTAGCCGATTTCATTTTCCTTGTTGAGTTTTTTGGCCAATTGGATGCATTGTTTCCCGAGAGAGAAAACAGTTGAACTGTCGTAATAAGTTGCCTGCTTGATTTTCAGTTTTAAATCCTCAAGTCTTTGAATATCCGTTTTTTGGGCATTCAAGGGTTGGAAAACCAACAGTAGTAATAGTACGATCAAGAGTCGATTTGACATGGTAATAATTGGTTTCGTGCGTAGTTTTAAAGTTAATTAAATTTTTTGTTTCCGGAATGTGAAGACGCTGATAATTAATAGTGTAGTTGAAAGGTCTTGAATCTACTGGGATAGAGGCGGATTTTAGAGTTAAAATAAGGGCTTCTTTATTAACAATACTTGTTTAATAAGTATTCTAAATTCACGAAAAACACGGCGAAATAAAATTTAAGTTTGTATATACCGTATTATGGGTCAGGGCTAAAGCATCGATATGTATTGGTTTTTACCCGATAAAAGCACTAATTAATTGGATAAACTATTTAGCTAGTGAGAATTCGGTTTGATTTGACCTCTTGTTAATAACCGGAGAAATAAGTTGAAAGAAAAAGAAGAGTTTATGTCGGCGGGAAAAAAGATTGTAGTTGGATTGGATATTGGAACAACTAAAATTGCATGTTTGGTTGGTACGAAAAATGATCATGGGAAAATTGAGATTATTTCCATGGGTAAAAGCGAGTCTTTGGGCGTTGCCAGAGGGATCGTGTCCAATATTGAGAAAACAGTTCAGTCCATCAAGTCTGCTGTAGAAGAAGCTCAAAACCGTGTAGATGCAGACCTGATCATTCGTGTAGTGAATGTGGGGATTGCCGGACAGCACATCAAAAGCTTACAGCACCGCGGAATTTATACGCGAAATAATCCGGAGACGGAGATTTCTCAGAAGGATATCAACGCTTTGATCGATGATATGTATAANNCTGGTAATGCCTCCGGGAGAAGAAATTATCCACGTGCTGCCACAGGAATACATTGTCGACAATGAGCAGGGAATTATTGATCCGATCGGGATGATGGGGGTTCGCCTGGAAGCGAATTTCCACATTATTACAGGTCAGATCAATGCTGCAAAGAATATTAAAGTTTGTGTGGATAAAGCAGGTCTTCAGGTTAAGGATATTATCCTGGAACCAATTGCTTCTGCAGATGCTGTTTTAAACGATGAAGAAAAAGAAGCCGGAGTTGTTTTGGTGGATATCGGTGGTGGTACAACCGACGTGGCAATTTTCCACGAAGGCGTGATCCGTCATACAGCGGTAATTCCTTTCGGTGGAAACGTGATTACGGATGATATCAAGGAGGGTTGCACGATTTTGCGCCGACATGCGGAAGCGTTGAAAGTAAAATTCGGTTCTGCTCTGGCATCCGAAAGTTTGGAAACGGAAGTTGTTTGTATTCCGGGATTACGCGGTAGAGATCCGAAAGAGATTACACTGCGTAATTTGGCAAGTATCATCCAGGCACGTATGGAAGAGATCATCGAACACGTACACTACGAAATCGTGAATTCCGGGTACGAGAAGAAAATGATTGCAGGTATCGTTGTAACAGGTGGTGGATCTCAGTTGAAACACATCACGCAGTTGTTCGAATACATGACAGGAATGACAACACGTATCGGTCTTCCGACAGAGCATTTGGCGTCAACAAATACCATCGAAGCGATTACTTCTCCGATGTACGCAACAGGTATCGGATTGGTAATGAAAGGTTTTGAGAATGATACGCCTCAGAAACAAGTAGAAGCCGTAACCGGACAGGTAAAAACGCATTCTACGAAAACAAGAGGAAGTTTCTTCGATACTTTGTTAACAAAGAGTAAAAATTTCTTCGCGGANNAAAAGACAACAATAACAACAACAATAAAAAGAAGCATATGGAATTCGATTTGCCAAAAGGAACAACTTCAATTATCAAGGTGATTGGTGTTGGTGGTGGTGGAAGTAATGCTGTAAACCACATGTTCGATCAGGAAATCAAAGGTGTTGATTTCATCGTTTGTAATACAGACCGTCAGGCTTTGGATATCTCTCCGGTGCCTTATAAAATTCAGTTGGGGCCTAGCCTTACTGAAGGACGGGGTGCGGGGGCAATTCCTGAAATTGGCAGAAATGCTGCGGTTGAGAATATTGATGATATTCGTACATTGCTTTCAAGCGGTACCAAAATGGTTTTCGTTACTGCAGGAATGGGTGGTGGAACCGGAACAGGTGCTGCGCCGGTAATTGCACAGGTTGCTAAAGAATTAAATATACTGACTGTCGGTATCGTAACGGTTCCTTTTGCTTTTGAAGGACGCCGCCGCCGTCAGCAGGCTGAAGAAGGATTGGACGTAATGCGTCAGTGTGTAGATACTTTATTAGTAATCAACAACGAACGTCTGCGTGAAGTAGGTGGAAATATGTCATTGGCCCAGGCATTTGCCATGGCTGATAATGTATTGGCAACTGCTGCAAAAGGAATTGCGGATGTGATCACTACAACAGGTGCTATCAACGTGGATTTCAACGACGTGAATACGGTTATGCGTGATTCGGGTGTTGCGATTATGGGATCATCTGTTGCTGAAGGTGAGGGCCGTGCTATCACTGCTGTTCAGGAAGCGTTAAACTCTCCGTTGTTAAATGATAACAACATCGAAGGAGCGAAATACATCTTGTTGAACATCACTTACGGTGATATCGAAGTAACGATGGATGAGATCGGTGAGATCACGGATTACATCCAGGATGAAGCAGGATCTACTGCAGACGTTATTTGGGGGCATGGTTACGATCCTAGCTTAGGAAACAAATTGAGTGTTACTTTGGTCGCAACCGGATTCCATTCTACTCCGTTCACGGGTTTTGAAAAAGCTCCTGAAAAAACAGTTTCTGTTTTGGAAGACGAACCGAAAAACGAGATCAAAACTCCTTTGACATCTCCGACGCACCAGGTTGTACCTGAGAAAAAGGAAGAAGAGCCTTTTTTGAAGTCAGAGCCGAAAGCAGAAGAGACCAAAACAACTAATTCGGGTACTATCGAGTTTGATTGGGAAGTGAAATCAGAGGCAAAACCAATGGTTACACCAATGTCAACTCCTTCTGTTGAAGAGAAAGAAGAGCCGAAACGTTACTTCCTGGAAGACGAAGCAGAAGCCAAAGTAGAATTGGAAAATGTAGTACAGAAAGCTCCTGTAAGCGCAGAAGAATTGCAACGTCGCAATTTGGAGCGTATGGAACGCATCAAGAACTACAACAACAAGTTGAAGAAAGCGGAAGGGCTGAAAGAATTGGAAGATGAGCCGGCATTTGTTAGAAGAAACATTCATTTGGACCAGGTCGTGAAAAGCGAAGAATCCAACGTGAGCCGTTTCGGTCTTTCAGATGACGGAATTAAGACCAATAACTCATTCCTACACGATAACGTAGATTAATTAGACTTATAGACTAAAGATGCAAGACTAAAAGACAGATTTGTCTGTAGTCTTTTGTCTTCAGTCTTAAATCTCATAAAATGGACTTTACAGAAAAAATAAATCAGGATATAAAGAATGCAATGCTTGCCAAGGAAAAAGAACGCCTGGCAGTTTTGCGTGATATTAAAAGTAAACTATTACTGGAAGCAACTTCGGGAGGTTCCGGCGAATTGACAGAAGAAGTGGCTAACAAGATTGTTTTGAAACTTCACAAGCAGCGCATGGAAACTTACCAGATTTATGTGGACCAGGGAAGAAACGATTTGGCAGAAGAAGAATTGTTTCAGGCTAAAGTGTTGGAAGATTATTTACCAAAAATGATGTCCGACGATGAAGTGCGCCAGGTAATTGCAGCTAAAATTGCTGAAATTGGTGCAAGCGGACCCCAGGACATGGGGAAAGTGATGGGGCCGGTAAACGGGCAGTTGGCTGGAAAAGCCGACGGGAAGCGCGTTTCCGAACTCGTTAAAGAAGCTTTGGCGAATTTGTAGTGTATTGTTAAACAAGAGTTTCCTTAGACTCTGTTTTTATTGTTGGAGAATCCTCCTGGCTCAGCCGGGAGGATTTTTGATTTATAGTCTTTTTAACAAGAATTCCCTTTGTGCTTCTTTCGTGAAATATGGAAAGAACATTTCTACCAATAAATTGTGATACTTGTCTACAGTCGTTTCTACAGGCTCATTATACACTTCCGCGGATGCAATCCAGAAATCGCTGAAAACCCGGATGCGTTCGTTTAACCCATGATATTCTGTCTCAAAAGCCGGGGCACGCATGATTCCTGCTTTAATAGCTAAATCAAACGAATACAAATAAGTGGTTCTTCGTACTTCTTCCAATTGCTTGAAATGCTCGTGGATCTTCGGATTTTCCCGCATAACCTGATTAAAATCGATCATCAAAAAGCGGAATTTAAACAATGCTTCCATGCCACTTCGTGTAGAATCAAGGATAAACTGGAAATTCATTGTTTCTGTATCCAATTTCGATTTTTCAGCTTCAAAAGTTTCCATTAATTGGAAAAACAATGCTTCAATAATGTCTTCTCTATGCTTGAAATGATAGTTCAGGTTTCCCTGACTAATGAACATTTCTGCTGCAATCCTGCGAAGCGTAACATTCGGAACTCCATACTGATTGAATAAGTTCAAGGCTGTATGTAATATTTTATCTCTCGTCTTCATTTATTTTAGTAATCCTGACCTAATTCAAATAATTTTAGTACTTTTGACCTAAAGTTACAAAAAAATATCTGTATCATGAAACGAAAACAACTATTCGAATTCGAGGATCAATCCTGGTTTCCTGGTTTTTTGAGAAACTACCTGACGGATTTTCTCCAGTTTATCTCCAATCAATTTGACATTTATAAGAATATTACGCCGCTTCTATCNNGGTTTGTATCGTTTGTCAAATCGTTTAAAGGAAGAACATCCGGATTTGAAAATCATTCTCACAGATTATTATCCGAACCTGAAAGCTTTTGAATATGTTCGCAAACAATCAGCAAATTTCGGGTATGAAAAAGAGTCTGTTGATGCACGTAAAGTTCCTGCACACTTAAAAGGAGTGCGAACGCAATTTTTATCCCTGCACCACTTCCGGGAAGAAGATGCGGTTCAGATCCTGCAAAATGCAGTAGACAGCAAAAGTCCGATAGCTCTGTTCGAATCCCAGGAACGAAATGTGAAAAGTGTACTTGCCATGTTGTTTTCACCGATCAACGTACTATTGATGACACCGTTTATAAAACCTTTTTCTCTCGGTCGTATAGTTTTTACTTATATCATTCCGCTTGTGCCACTTTTCGTTATGCTCGACGGAGTTCTTTCTGCATTAAGAACATACACCATTCCTGAAATGAACGAATTAATTTCCCGCGTGGAGGGCCATGAGCATTTTGAGTGGAAGGTTGGAAAGCAGAAATCCAGTCCGGTTGGAATCTTATACTTGATAGGAACCCCGAAATAGAATAAAAAAACGATCAATTATAAATTATCAAGTTTGTCTAACTTGATAATTTATAATTGTGTAATTGATAATTTTTAATTCACAAACCTATACCTTATCTTTGCATACTTAAAATAAGAGCAAACAATCATTTATGAGCAATACAACTGAAAAATTAGCTTACAAAGTAAAAGACATTTCACTTGCTGAGTGGGGTCGTAAAGAGATCGTTTTAGCAGAAGCTGAAATGCCAGGATTAATGTCTTTACGTGCTGAATATGGTGCGAAAAAGCCATTGAAAGGGGCACGTATCGCAGGATGTCTTCACATGACAATTCAAACGGCTGTTTTAATTGAAACTTTGGTCGAATTGGGAGCGGAAGTTACCTGGTCTTCTTGTAACATCTTCTCAACACAAGATCATGCTGCTGCTGCAATTGCTGCTGCAGGAATTCCTGTTTTTGCATGGAAAGGGATGAATGAAGAGGAATTTGACTGGTGTATCGAGCAAACATT
>DJFP01000234.1 GCA_002432565.1 Flavobacteriales bacterium UBA5869 | reverse complement strand
AATTCAGGATTCCCTGTTTTTTCAAATCCAGTAGAATGGATTCTAGGAATTTCCTCGGAATACGGCTGTTTTCTGCAATTTCAAGGATCAAAGTCGGTTCATTAGCTTCCTTCTTCGCCAAGTAGGTCAAAGCATGTAGAGCATATTTTGTTTTCTTTGATAGCATCGAAATAAGTCAGTTGATCTAATTTACAATTAAATTCGTAAAAATAGCAAACACCGTTCGTAAAGGTTGTTATATCAATCCTTTAATCACACCTTTATCGGAAGCTTCAATAAACGAAAGAATTTCTCTTCTGATAGGTGAATCCGGAATGGTTTCCTTCACAATATCTAATGATTTCGTCACATGGTTGTTCTGAACGAAGATGATTCTGTAAATATCTTCGATCTCGCGCACTTGTTCATCTGTATAACCGCGTCTTCTTAATCCCACAGAGTTGATTCCGGCATAAGTAAGCGGTTCACGTGCACATTTTACGTAAGGAGGAACATTTTTACGGATCAATGACCCACCTGCAATAAATGCATGCGCTCCAACATGAATGAACTGCTGAGATCCGCATCGTCCTTCCAGGATTGCATAATCACCTACCACACAATGTCCGGATAACCCGGAATAACTTGCCATAATAACGTTGTTACCGATCTGGCAGTCGTGAGCAATATGTACATAGGTCATCAACAAACAATCGTTTCCAACTGTTGTTTTCCACATATCTTTTGTTCCGCGGTGAATAGTCACACATTCTCTGATTACGGTTCTGTCACCGATCTCAACCGTTGTATATTCTCCGTCGAATTTCAAATCCTGTGGAATAACTGCGATTACTGCTCCCGGATAGATTTCACAATTCTCTCCGATTCTAGCTCCCGGATAAATCGTAACATTCGGATGGATTTTCGTTCCCGCTCCAATGACAACATCATCGTAAATCGTACTGAATGCTTCTATTGTTACCCCTTCTCCCAATGTTGCACTTGGAGAAACTTGTGCTAGTGGACTAATCATGCTTCTACTTTATCTTTAATGACCTGCGCAAGCATTTCTGCTTCCATTACGTGTTTACCGTTTACGTATGCATTTCCCTGCATGTGTACCAATCCACGTCTGATAGGTGAAATTAATGTTAATTCAAATACCAAAGTATCTCCGGGAATAACTTTTTGCTTGAATTTCACGTTATCTATTTTCATGAAATAGGTCGAGTACAAATGTGGATCTTCTACTTTACTCAGTGCGAAAATACCTCCGCATTGTGCCGTAGCTTCAATTTGAAGAACTCCCGGGAATACGGGATTACCCGGAAAATGTCCCTGGAACATCGGTTCGTTCATGGTTACGTTCTTCACCCCCACGATCTTATCTTCCGTGATTTCCATGATCTTATCAACCAATAAAAATGGGTAACGGTGTGGAAGCATGCGTTCAATATCGTTGATATTGTAAAGTGGTTCGCCTTCCAAATCAAATGAACGAGGAGCTTTCTCCTGCTTTTTAATTTCTTCTTTCAACACTTTTGCAAAACGTGTATTCCCTGAATGACCCGGGCGAGCTGCTAAAATATGTCCTTTGATGAAACGGCCTACCAAAGCCAAATCACCTACAATGTCTAATAATTTATGGCGTGCCGGTTCGTTTTCAAACTGCAGTTTCAAGCTGTTCAAAACCCCGATTCCATCGTAATTCACCTTTAATTTGTCTTTTCCAAGCATTTTCGCCAAACGGTCCAATTCCTCTTCCGTTACATCGTTTCTTTCAACCAAAACGATAGCGTTATCCAAACTTCCTCCTTTAATCAGGTTGTTTTTAGCAAGGAATTCCAATTCCCCNNGGAGAATTGTAATCCACCATTACCGTCAAACGGTAGTTCTTATCCGGAACAGCCAAAAACTCAATTCCTTTATCAGCGTCTTCCCACTTGATATTCTCAGTCAATTCGAAATACAAACGCTCAGCTTGCTGCTCTTCTCTTCCAACACGCTGGATTTCTTTCACAAATGGCAAAGAAGAACCATCCATGATCGGAATTTCAGGCCCTGTAAGTGTAATCAATGCATTATCCACTTCCATTCCGTACAAAGCTGCCAATACGTGCTCGGTGGTATAAACTTTTGCACCGTTTGACTCCAATGTTGTTCCGCGATCCGTGGAAACCACTAAATCTGCATCTGCTTTAATTATCGGCTGACCATCTACATCTAATCGCTGGAATTTATATCCGTGGTTCTCAGCAGCCGGATGAATTTCCATAACTACTGCTTCTCCGGTATGTAAACCAATACCATTGAACGTGATTTTTTCTTTAAGGGTAAATTGTTTGTCCGACATATTATTCTGCAGATTTTGAAAGGGTTTTAATTTTATCTTCTAATTCTGATAATTTCTTAAGAATGATTGGAAGTCTTCTGAATCCAACAAATGATTTTTTGTAATCATCGATAGGAATTGCAGGCGACCCCATAAGCACTTCGGCTTTTTTGACAGTATTCGGAATTCCCGACTGAGCAACGATTTTCGTTCCGTCAACGATATGTAAATGTCCGCTGATTCCAGCCTGTCCGCCTATCATGACATGCTTTCCGATTTTTGCAGAACCGGCAACACCCACTTGTGCGGCGATTGCTGAATGGTGTCCGACTTCAACGTTGTGGGCCAAATGAACCAAATTATCGATTTTCACTCCCTGGCGGATAACGGTTGATCCCATGGTAGCACAATCAATCGTTGTATTGGAACCGATTTCCACATCGTCCTCCAAAATAACATTCCCGATCTGGGGAACTTTGGAGAAAACGCCTTTTTCATCCGGCGCAAAACCGAAACCATCGCTTCCGATAACCACACCTGCATGAAGTACGCAGCGATTCCCTATTTTGGTATCCGCATAAATTTTAACTCCTGCATGTATCGTACAATCGTCACCGATCACTACTCCGTCTCCGATATATGCCTGCGGGTAAATCTTCGCATTTTTCCCGATCACCGTATTTTCACCGATGTAAGCAAATGCTCCCAGGTACAATCCTTCACCCACTTTGGCAGTTTCGGAAATAAAAGACGGGGTTTCGATCTTCGGTTGTTTTTGACGCATCTGGTTGTAAACTTCCAATAGTTTTGCAAAGCAGGCGTATGCATCGTCTACTTTTACCAGTGTCAATGTTTTCGGGAGTTCTTTCGCAGGAATAAACGTTTTATTGACAATGCAAATGCTTGATTGCGTTGTATAAATATATTCTTCATACTTGGGGTTCGACAGGAACGAAAGTGTGCCTGTTTGACCTTCCTCGATTTTAGCTAAGCCGGCAACCGTAACATCCGAGTTGCCAACGACTTCACCGTTTAGGATAGTAGCTATTTGAAGCGCTGAAAATTCCATTCGACAAAATTAGTAAAAACCTTTAGGTTACGTGAGTGTTAACCTATATTTATTAACAGTTCATTGTTTTGAAATGACTTGTATCCAAAGCTAGTTGCGCTCCAGTTCATAAAACTCGATATGATCCTTAAACCAGGTTGTTCTGGACGTTATCGTATCGCCGTTTTCTCTTGGAAGAACTACCATTTGTTCCGGTGAAGGCTCTGCATTCAACCTGGACTTTGAAAAATCGATCCATCCGTTTTTCATTAACAGGAATTGAAGGTGTTCTTCGTCCCTGATTCCGAATTGAGCCATTTGCGCTTTCAAATCATCGTTTTCCTTCAGGTAAACAAAGCTTTTCACATTCGGGAAGTGGATCATCCGCCCCAATCCTTCCGTGGTGCTTTTAAATTCCTGGATAGATCCTTTCGGCCAGACAGCTTCGGCCACGAATGCACCTTCCGGCATGGAGAACCACAACTCGATGTCCTTTCCGTTTATTTCCTTTGTAATCTTATAAACTTTCAGGTTTCCTTGTTTTTTACTGGAACCGAATGCAATCGAACCGTCATTCAGGAAAGATATGATCAGGGAATCACTCAGATGATGTTTGTCAAAAATACGCTGGTTTGCCTCCGAGATAACGAGTACTTTTCCCATAAATGTATTTTTAACCCTGTTTTCAGGAAGCCAGGTACAACCCCGGTTGCGGAAAAAGAAAAAAACCATGATAAGCCCTAAGCCAAAACCGAATCCATACAATCTAAGGCGTCTCCAAAAATTCTTCATGTGCTATACGTATAAGTTCAAAAAAAAAGTCCGACTAGCGGACCTTTTTATACTTGAATTCTAAATTAAATCAATGCATCCAACTTAGCAGTCAACTGTCCTTTAGGAACAGCACCAACTGATTTATCAGCAATTTCTCCACCCTTCACGAAAATGATCGTAGGGATATTGCGAATTCCAAACTGAGCAGAAACTCCCGGGTTCAGGTCAACATTTACTTTACCAATAACTGCTTTACCATCGTATTCATTTGCCATTTCTTCAACGATTGGACCTATCAATCTACATGGACCACACCATTCTGCCCAAAAGTCTACCATTACCGGTTTGTCTGATTTCAATACAAGCTCTTCAAAGTTTGCATCTGTGATTTCTAATGCCATAATTGTTTCAATTTTGTGTGACTTCTTTCGTCGGTCTAAAGTTACTATTTGTTTTTGTTTGTCAAAAGCTTTGCCAAGACAATTTACACTGTCAGATTGTCATGCTGAACAACCATTTTCTTCATGGTTTTTTGATTATCCGTCTCCAGGCAATAGAAATAAACCCCATTGTCCAATTCCTTTACATCAAAGCGGACAATGTGCCCTCCGGAAGGAAATTCTTTATCCTGGACAACTTTCACTGTTTCCATTTTTTCATTCAAAATTGAAAACACAACTTTTTTAGTTTGTTCAATTGTAAAATAGAATTCGACCTCGCTGTTCTGAACTTTATTTTCAAGGTCAAAAAGCAGGGCGTAATCTTCTTTTTTCAAAGTCCCTTTTGAAAAACGCTTGATAACAGCCTTATACGCAACATACAGCATCATAACCGCAGCCAACGCAATCAATGTTCCGAGTACTTTGCTCTCCCAGGAACGGATTCCTTTCACGAAATTCACGCGAAACAGGATCAATGAGGTAATTACAAGACTCAAAACCACCAGGGTCAGTAAGGATTTTTTTTTCATAGTTTATAAAGAAATTATTCCCGGGATTACCTGAGCTTTTTCATAAATAGCAATGATGGAATCCACATCCAGCATCATTTCTTTCACACTTACGCTGACAAATTTACCATTGCTCGACTCATGGAACTGGATCTGTGCCGTTTCGTCGAAAAGAGCCGTAGTCTGAGCCAAAGAATGGGGAGTATTCGGTACAATAAACTTAAAGAAGTAGACATTCGGCCACTCTTCCAGGTTTAGTTGCTCTCTTAATTTATCAAAGGTTCCTTCACTCATTATTCAAGACTTTAAGACTTGATGAAAAAAGACATCAAATCATAATGAAAAGTTGAATTCATCGAAAGCTATGCTTTCTCTTGTTTCGTCTCTTCATCTTTCATTATTCATTTTGTAAATTCTCTACAGTCACTTCGACTTCGCTCACTGTAAATATTTCGGCAACAAAGATAATCGCTTTAAAGCAAGAAGCAGATCTTTTTCAAGCCCGTTTTTATTCTTTTCCAAATCGGAAAAAGTAATCCAGTCTTTTTCAGCCGCTTTCTTCAAGCCATTTTGAAGCAACATCGGATCCGGTTCCGTACCGAATACCGGCTCTTCTTCTGTCCAATCCGACACCGGGAATTTCGACGCAAACTCCAATTCCATTTTTAGTCCTTCTTCCAAAACAGCTGTCAAAGCAATTGGGGACTGAGTTTGTGTAAATACCATTTTCCATTGGCTTCTCGCTTGCATATAACTTTCCCACAGCGATAAAGCCGACTCTGTTTTCGGAGCATCGTATACAAACTGAAAAACGCGTGATTCACGGAACAATTGCCGGTCTTCAGCGATTTTAGCCAATACATTCAACCGAGCGAGTTTGGATTTCAGAGTTAATCGCAATAAGGGCTTTGCCAGGATGGATTTCCGGATCTCAAAAAGTTCCGTTTCAAGCGCATCTTCTACCTCATCGAGGTTTTCAACACGCAGAACAGCTAAAATTTCCTCGGGATTCACTATTCCGGCTCCTTGTTGTTTCTGCGCATGCGGATATTGAGAAACTCAACCAGCAATGCATACACCATCGCAAAATAGATATACCCTTTCGGAATGTGCTGACCAAATGATTCTGCAATCAACAGTACCCCGATTGTTACAAGGAAACCTAATGCTATCATTTTAATCGTAGGTCTTGCATTGATAAAGTCTGCAATCGGTTTCGCAAAAATCAACATGACGATCATGGAAATAACGACTGCTAAAACAATGATGATAAACGGATTTCCGTGTGTTTCATGACGGATATCGTTAGTCATACCGATTGCCGAAATAACGGAGTCGAAACTAAAAATGAAGTCGATTGCAACAATCTGCATGACTACAGCACCCAAACGCACTTTCCTTTTTTTCTTTGTTTCATGATGGGTTCCTTTTACACTGGAATGCATCTCTCCTACAGATTTGTAAATCAGGAAAAGTCCACCTATCAGCAACACCAGTGAATGCGCCGTGAATTTGACATCGTAAACCGTAAACAAAGGAGTTTTATCCAAAGTCATGATGTAAGAAACCACACTCAGCAATAACAAACGAATAATCAATGCAAGGCTCAAACCTAAGATCCGTGCCTTGCGTTGGTCCTGCTTCACCAGGGAATCTGTAATGATGGAGATAAAAATGATGTTATCGATCCCCAGAACAATTTCCAGAAGAGTTAAAACAACTAGGTAAAAAATGCCAACGCCGGTAGTTAATATTTCAAATTCCACTTTTCTATTTTTTCGACAAATTTAATCTCAAATGAACTACAAAAAATGGATTTGTGATTTTTTTCGTTTTTAACAGAAATTTTAGATTTTAAATTTTGTTTTAAATAACTGATTTACTTACATTAGCATTATTGAACCTTGCCCTATTATGAGGCATTCAAACCAATCAGGGAGCCCAGTTGTCTTTTTCGTAGTAGTTTTTAGCATTCTGGGCTCTCTTTGTTTTCTCTAAAGTTTAAAGAGTTCCAAAAAAGTTGAAACAGTTCAAAAGATATCCTCTAAAGTCAATTTTGAACTTTTATATTCTTTTCTTAAAAGCTTTGAAATAATTCTCCAGAATGGTGCTGTTCGGCTCAGACATTGTATTGATTTCCAAAAGCTTTGGCAAACCATTCTTACTTTCACCAAAGAATGCTTCCAGCTGCTCGTCCAGTTCTTTTTGGGAGGCTGCATTGAAATATTCCAGGCTGTATGTTTTTGCAATATCCTGTGCTGATAATTCCTGTTCGGCTACGAAGATCTTTTTCCACTGATTAGTGGATTTAGGTCCCGGAATAATATTGAAAATATCCCCTCCGCCGTTATTCACCAGGATAATTCTCAAATTCGACGGAAGGTATTTGCTCCACCAGGCATTTGAATCGTAAAAGAAAGAAAGATCACCTGTAACCAATACGTGGGGTTCATTGGGAGAAACAATTGCAGAACCGACTGCTGTGGAACTGCTTCCGTCAATACCGCTTGTTCCGCGGTTACACCAATAATGGATCGTTTTGATCGGATCAAACAACAGTGCGTAACGGATCAAAGAACTGTTTGAAATATGCAGGTTGCAATAATCCGGAATAACATCCATGACAAATTCCATGGCCTTCAAATCACTCCAGGGCTGCGCCGCACAAATGGTTTTCTGGTCATCCGAACCAAACTGATCAACCTTCTTCCAGGCAAAACCGAAACGCGATTTATGCGGGTTCTTCTGCACCAGTTCCAATAGATATTCCAAACCGTTCAAAGCTGAGACAGGAGCTGTAAAACGCAGGTTCTGATACGTATCCATGAACGGAAAGTCTTCCCCGAAACGAATAACGGGCGCTTTGGATTGACGCAGGAAAACTTTGATTTTCTTGGAAATAATTGCTCCGCCAATAGTTACAATGCAATCCGG
>DJFP01000148.1 GCA_002432565.1 Flavobacteriales bacterium UBA5869 | reverse complement strand
CCTCCACGACTTTTATCCAGTGTTCTTCCAGCCCCCAGGTAAGTGTCATTATAGTAACCTTTGAGTTTTGATTGGTGATTTCCGACGTTGATACTTATATAATCATTTACCGGACCACCAAAATTCATCGCAAGGTATTTTCCTTTTTTGAAACCAACGGTTTGTTGATCCAGTTGATTGACAACTCGATCAACACTTTGCGTTCCGTCAAATTCATCCGGAATTCCACGCATTTCACGCTCAATGGAGCCTACATTCAGGTTCCATCCCAAACCAACCCAGGAAGCCTCCGTGTTCATGGTTACATTTGAATTATAGCTCAAATTAATTGGATACCCCTCTACATCCATCAATGGAATAGTGTAAGTAAAATCTCCAGTAAAAGGATCTACCATTTGGTCTGTGCTGTTAATCGAAAAACCACTTCCACCCGCTCCGGGAGCAGCTAATGCAACTGTTTGTTGAATAGCAGTCATTTTTTCACCGATAGAGGCAGAACGAGTCATTTTTCCGGTTATTTCGTCCTCCGGAAAATCTACAGATTTCTCTGTTAAAACTTCTTCACTAGGTTTTGAACTCAAAGGAAGAATCACCGGTTCCGGAGTGTAAGCAACCCGATGATCTGTCAAAATTTTATCCATCGTTTGAGCAAATGGAACCGTAATATCCAAAAGCAACGCATAAATCAAAAAGATATTCGTCGCTTTGAATACCCTGTTTTTTCTGATGTTGGTGATTGTCATTAGTTGGTATATTTAAATTTCAAATATTTCTTTTCTCCAAGTGTATTGGTAAATTCAAGGGTGTAGAACTTACCATTTGTAAGACTTAATCCTGAAAGAGACAGAGAAACAAAGTTTTTGTCTGTTACATAGTTGATAGCCGGAAGAGTCAATGAGATCCCGGGAATTGCAGAACCGTTGAAATCGATCCCGGCTATAGCAACATTATCTTCATTGAAGATTTTTAGCGGTAACTTTTTCCCGCTGGCAATAGTGTACTCTTCTGTAAAAAAGAACTTTAAAGTGTTATTGAATGTAGTAGCAAAGCCGGCATCTGTTTTATCTGTCAACTGACTAAAGGAAGTGTTATCACAATTATTAATCACATGAATCGAAAAAACAACTTTTGGTCTGTTACTTGCAGTTGTTGCATCAGACGAATGAAACTGCATACGTCTGGATACGTCACTCGCAAAGGATTGAAGTTGAAGGACAAAACCAAAATTATTTACATTATTGTTTTTCCAGATGTTAAAGAAACTAGCTATATCAGTTGTTTGGCTCGCATTTCCACTTGGAATTGCAGCCAGGTTTATTTTACCGGCAGTGGTGAATGTTGGAGCATTTGTATAGGCAACTCCCAATTCAGTCCAATCATTGGTGTTCAAAGCAAATTCAGATGCATTTGTTACGGCAGACATAAAATGATTCAAACCAGTTAGAGTCATATTAGCAGAATTAACTTGACAAGCAGGATCTATCCAAAGGCGAAATCGAAAGAGTGACTTTTGATTGTACCACACACTTCCATCAGGTGCTCTTTGAGTAATTGAGCCTGCAGTCGTCCCATAATTTGCAGTCTGATAGTTGAAGGCTGTGGGTCCACTACCAAGAATTTTATCTGAAGTATTAGCATCGTCAATATAATTCGGGCCTGGATCAAATGTGAAAGAAATATCTTCGCATTCGGTCCCTACAATAAATGCCTGGTAAGAGGTATCTCCAACGGTTCCTCCATAGTATTTCAATCCATACCAACCTTTTCCGACACCTATTAAATTCTGTGTCGTTGCTATCTGAATCCCACTTGAATTATACCAACGATAGGTCATTAAAGTATTAGATCCGTTCGTTACAATAGGAGAAATGGAACCATCTGTACTGCTTAATGAACTGGTATGTACAATAGTTGCTGCACTTACATAAGGCCTTAAGTAGTACTGGATGACCAGTTGTGGTCTATTACTTAAAGTTGCATCTTCTCGAGTATAATATGTTGTATTAAGAACTGTTGTTTCGTCATTCTTTTTAAGACGGAAACCATTATTTGGTATACGTCCTTCAATTATCCCTTGAACAAAGTCCTTAATCTGGATCTCTCTTTTGGATGAAACCAAATTAGAAACCGTAACTCCAGGATAAAAGCTAATACCTGAAATATTTGATGTATGGTTAATTCCGGTTTCAGTCCATGAGCTATTACAAATATCTAAACGTAACTGTGTCGAATTTGTTGTCGCAACATTTTCTGTGCCACTTGGAGTCAGCTTCAAAATAGCTGAAGTAATAACTGCATTGGATGGGATTGACGACAGATTAAACTTTAGGAAACTTCTGTAGAACTGTGGCCCAGAAACAACAGAGACATTCATAGTTCCAATTGTTCCGTAATTTGTTCCTGATGATCCTGAATAAGTATGCGCATCTTCGGTCGCATAAAGAGTCACAGGGGGAACTATTAGAGATTGCGAAAATCCCAAAAAAGAACAAAAAATAAAGGTGATGAATAGAATGAATGAGTGTTTCATAACAAAATTCAGTTGATTTAATTAAGTTGAATGATATTTACCCGTGGCGAAAACGAATGGTCAAAAACCAGAAATATTTATGAAAAATTTTCTTTGAAAAAAGGATCAGATGATTTAGTGATCTCATTTACAGGCAATTTTTTTGATTTAGGTTCTTTATGAATATTACTTAGGTCTTTTTAACTACGGAGTAAAATTAATCAAGTTTTTGAAAATTTAACTAATTTTATCCAAAAAAACATGCTTCGATCAACTAAGTCAATAGTGTACAAACTACCTGAACCTTTTCTATTACTGGTGTTTTCGACCCTGTTTTCTTTCGTTGGTTTTTCTCAAAAGTTTGAAATTGAAAATAAATTTCACATCAAACAGAATGACAGGTCAATTGTCTTCCGGGTATTGGATGTAGAAGACAGTCAATTGAAAAAATACAACTCTGAAAAATACTATTACTGGTTTAAATCGCAGAAAGTTCTAAATACCCAGGGCGGCAGCTCCGGAAGTCTGTTACATGGCGATTATGAGTCTTTTTATAAAAACAATCAACTGGCAGAGAAAGGTGCTTTCACCAAGGGACTGAAAAACGGCGTTTGGAAATCCTGGAACCAAAATGGTGTTCTGATTCAACAGGAAAATTGGTCCAAAGGAACACAGATCGGGAAACAGTTTTATTACAGCGAAGAAGGATTGATCCAAAAAACCGTAATCTATAAATCAAACCAAACACAGATTATTGCCCGTGACACGACCGTTATCAAGAAGAAAAAAAAGGTACTAACAACCGTTTCGGATTCTACCGGTAAGTTGATTTCCCAAAGCCGCTATTCCAATTACAAACTGGATGGCCCCCAGCTTGCACGCGACCAAAACGACAGTTTGATCCGCACAGTTTATAAAAAAGGAGTTTTGGTTCCTGAAAAAACCAAAAAAGAGCACTCAAAAACGGAGAAAAGCAGTTCGGAAAAGGGTACGTTCAAACAGAAAATGAGCAACTTCTGGGAAAAATTGAAATTTTGGAAAAAGTTTAAAAAGAAGAAGGAAGCAGAGGCTTCATCTGGCAAAGATGAAAAGCCGAAGAAAAAAACAGAAAAACAACCAAAGAAAGAAAAGAAAGCAAAAGAAGTTTCTCAACCTGGAGAAAAGAAAAAACGAACCGAATGATTCGTGCTTCCGCCATATCATATGCCATTGTTTTTGCGCTATTTATCGGACTTCTTGCCTCGAGTGTCTTTTTCATTTTCAGCACCCAGAAACGTATTGAGATCACACATACCGGACAAGAGCATCTCCTATTGGATTCATACCAGGGCATTCAGCTTGGCCTGCAAAAAGTAAAAGTGAATGATTCTCTTCAATTCATCCACTTAAGCGGTGACACGAGCATTATCCGCAAAACACTTTGGGGATCTTACTTTTTAGTAACCAGCAGGACTTTTAAGAACCAACGAAATATCACCCGGTCAGCACTGATTGGAAGTGAGTTTGAGGAATCCATACCGGCCCTGGTTCTCAGGAATGGTTCCGATGGATTGCATATAGGCGGAGAAACATTTATTGAAGGAGATGCATATCTGCCTAACAAAAGAGTTGAACGTGCATACATCGGCGGAAAAAACTACACCAACCCCGAATTGGTCTACGGTAAAACAGAAGATGTTAAAGAACTCAAACTTCCCCTGGCAAAAGCATTTGAGAATATTGCAACTACTGATTTTACCGGGAATATGCTCCCAAAACCATTCGAACCTAAAGACACAACTGCTAGCTTTATTGAAGATGGGATCTATTACCAGTCATTAAATGCCATTCAATTAAATCAAAAGCTTAGAGGGAAAATCATTGTGCAAAGTTTCGATTCACTGGTCATTCATCCACAGGCACAATTGGAGAATATTATTCTGATTGCTCCGAAGATCTATATTAAACAAGGATTTAGCGGAACTATTCAGGCTTATGCATCCGAAAAAATCTTCCTGGAAGATTCTGTTACTTTACGTTATCCGAGCACACTCATTCTAAACGAAAAAACAGCTTCATCCGGCTTCCGGCCAAATACGATTTATATCGGAAACAACAGTTCCGTTTTGGGTGGAGTATTAATGACTACCCAGCAGTATGATTTTAGGAAACAGCCCAAATTAACCCTCGAAAAAGGTGCTGTCGTTGCCGGGATTATTTTCAACTGTGGAATCACGGAAGTAAAAGGTACTGTTATCGGATCCTTAAATACGGGGGAAACATTGACCCTTGCAGGAGGCGGCTCTTATACCAATCATTTGCTGGATGCTATTATTTCAACAAAACGGCTTCCAAAAGATTTTATCTGCCCGGCCTGGTTCGAATTATCCGCTCATTCACGAAAAAAGATCATTTCATGCGCATTAGAAAGCTAAAAGCCTCCAGTATCGCTGAAATAGCAATCGCTTTATCCATTATTGCGATCTGTTTTGCACTTGGTTCAAGACTATTTACACAAAGTGCCCGATCTACGGTCCAATTCCAGGAAACCATTGAGCAATCCGAATTTCAATCCCTGTTATTTACAAGTTACCTGCTTGATTCAAGTCTTTACGCTCCGAAGATCTGGAATGATAAGTTAACAACTATTGAAGCGTTAATCACTGAAAAAGACTCCGTAAAAACCGAACAGCTTTCCTTAATGAACAGCATTCGGGCAAATTGGACACAAGAATTCACCTGGCCGAGAAAACCATGAGAAAAAAATTCAGCATAAAAGCATTCTCTATTTTGGAATTGGCCATTGTCCTTTCCCTCACCGGTCTGTTCATCTCACTCTTTTTTCTTTCTGTCAATAGTTTCAATAAATCCTTACAGCAAGAAATTCTGATTAAAAATGAACTGAATGGATTCTTCCAGTTTCGGGCTACTTTTTGGCAGGATATGGAAAAAACGGATTCTTTTAACCTGGCGAAAGACAGGCTGACCTGTTTCCGGGATAATGATTCGATTGTGTATGGGATTACAGATGAGCAATTAAGCCGGTCGTCCAAAAACCACCAGGCTCTCCTGGATATAAATGCGCTTTCCATTGAAAAAACAAATATGGGGTCACATGAAATGATCAACTTTAATCTGGAATGGAAAAACACCCCGTTTTCATTGAAATACCCCTTACAAAAGCAGAATATAAACCGGATCAATAATTACTTTAACAAGAAGACATGGCAGAGGTAACGCAAACGAGTTTTTTTAAAAGAGATATCGTTTTGGGGAAACCTTTAAACGATAAGTTCAAAGAGCATTTCTACAGTGAGTTTGCCACGCTTATTGAAAGCGGGATTGATATGCGCCGGGCACTTCAACTAATTATTGATGAGCAGGAGAAAAAAAATATACGCAGCCACATAGAAACACTGCTCGATGACCTTATAAAAGGAAATTCTCTTTCAGAATCCATGCAAAAATCCGGTCATTTCACGCCTTATGAGTATCAAAGTATTCGAATCGGGGAAGAATCAGGAAGGCTGAAAAATGTACTTTTCTCCTTATCCAATTACTTTGCTTCAAAAGTGAAACTAAAAAGACAATTAGTCAGTGTGTTCACCTACCCGGCATTTGTGTTTTCAATCACAGTGGGTGTTCTCTATTTCATGCTGAATTTTGTAGTCCCCATGTTTAAAGACGTGTTTAAGCAATTCGGTCAGGAACTACCCTGGTTAACCTTGAAAATTGTGTGGTTGTCCGAAAACTTCGGGTCATTTATGTTCTGGTTCCTGCTTATTGGGATTGGAACGGGAGTATATCTTTACTCGCAAAAAAACGAAGACTGGTTCCGTAAATTCAGCGGAAGCTTTATTCTTAAAATTCCCATTTTCGGGAAGCTGATCCAAAAAATCTATATTGCCCGCTTCTGCCAAAGTATGGCTCTGTTGCTGGAAGCAAAAACGCCATTAGTGGAGGCCCTGGATTTAGTCTCTGAAATGATCCGTTTTTACCCGATGCAACAGATGATATTAGCAGCTAAAAAAGAAATTTTAGCTGGAAATTCATTGCATGAAGGATTAAGTAAGTTCGAAATTCTGGATAAAAGATTAATTTCGCTGATTAAAATTGCAGAGGAAATCAATCAGTTAGATCAAACTTTCCACCGATTAACCATTCAGTATAACGAAGAAATTGAATACCGGACAAAGATGATCGGAACCATTATCGAACCTGCGATTATTGTGATTATTGGTGTGATCGTTGGAGTCATTATGGTTTCCATGTATCTGCCAATGTTTAACCTGAGTAATGTCATTAAATAGATGAGATTGAATAAGTATAAAAAGCTAAAAGCGTTTTCACTTGCAGAAATCTTGATTGTTTTAGCAATCATGGGGATTCTGTTGATGCTGGTTATTCCCAATCAAAGTGGAATTGCAACGCGTACAAAAAGCATGGAAGCTCAGCAGGAACTTCGGATGATCCACAATTTACAATACGCTTATTTCCTGCAATATTCCAAGTATTCGCTTGACACCAAGGAAATTAACTACATTCCTCACAAACTCATTACGGAAGGAGGTACGGCACTTTACAGAATTACGATTATTGAAGCATCCCCATCCGGGTTCAAGGCAAAAGCAGAAGCTGTACAGGATTTTAACGGAGACGGGAAATACAATATCTGGGAAATAGACCAGGAAGGACAACCTAAAGAAACTCAGCCGGATTAATGATTCTCATTGCAGTCATAGTGATTTTGGCTTCGATCCTTTACCAGGATTTTCGCTACCGGGAGATCTGGTGGTTTAC
>DJFP01000042.1:1947-2513 GCA_002432565.1 Flavobacteriales bacterium UBA5869 | reverse complement strand
AAATTGAAATGCCTCGGTGGCGGAACTGGTAGACGCGCTGGATTCAAAATCCTGTACTTTCGGGTGTGCCGGTTCGATTCCGGCCCGAGGTACCAATAAAAAAGCTGGTGATTTTTTCATCGGCTTTTTTATTGCCCTCTTCTCTCACACTGTTGCTTGCTCTATTGAATCTCTTTCACCAGCTTTTTTACAGAGTGAGTGTGAGAATTGAGAGCGGGGAATTCTCTAAAACAAACAAATTTTACTTCCAGCCTTTATTTCAGAGCGAGAGCAAAATGAGAATGAGGATTGAATCGTAGTTCTGAAAGAAAAATTGTATAGCTCAAGTAACAACTACATTTTACGAATCAGGACTGGTCACTGCTAATGAGCGGTTTCATTCGTAATTAGGAATTTGTAACTCGGAATTATTTAATAATTTTCAGCGTCGCCCGTTCATCGCCTTTTACCAGTTCAATGAAGTACACACCGTTCGACAATTCCTGCAGATTAGTGATGGTTAATGATTTATCATAAGCGGATTCTTCAGAGATCTTCTGTGTTTTGATGATTCTCCCGGAACCGTC
>DJFP01000042.1:0-1920 GCA_002432565.1 Flavobacteriales bacterium UBA5869 | reverse complement strand
TTTACCAAATCCTGCATTCCCATCATGCTGCATCCGTTCAATGTTCCGGGCATATTTGCATCCAGCCAGGTCAGTCTTCTTTGGAACCAGTCTTTCAAACGCTGCACTTCTTCTGCATAGGTCTGACTTGGAGCTTGTACCTCCGGAGTTCCGGTTGCGCTTCCCAGATGCCCCCAGGTTTGATAGTGCCACGCCTGGCTTTCATTCACGGTTTGTGCAACGGAATCAATTTTCCCATTGATATAGGATTCTTTCAAGATGCTTCTGCGCAAATCGTCATAGCGGCAACGCAGTTCATTGGCAAAAAGAGTGTCTTCCAGCAAGCGGATGTACCATCCCGGGGCATCTACATCCTGGTCACATGCTCCGTAAATAAATTGAGAACCGTCTTCCGAACCGCCCCACATGTCTTTTTCCGCCCAGTCAAAATCCCAAACCGGACCTGCCTTCAATTTCTTGACAGTTCCGTCACTCTTATCCTGATCCTTCGAAAAAAAGCGGCTTTTCTTAAATCCGTCGCCGTTTCTGCATACTTCGTTAACGATGAAGTAATCAATGAAAGAGGGAACGTCGATGTAGGCGCGGTATCCCAAACCCGGATGTGCAAAATTGGATCCATACAGGGCATTTTCATAATCGTCGATAAAATTTTGGATATACGTTTTTTGCTGCAACACGATTTCATCCGGTTTCGGATAGACATATACCATGTGGATATCGAGACCCGGGAACCCAATCGGGCTGTGGCTCAATTGCCAGGAATTATCGTTGTCCCAGTAATCAATTTTCAAAATGTAACCGCCCGTCAGGTCAATACCCGTAATTTCCTGCGGTTCTAATTTATTCACATCCACCCGGTTGTTGTCTCGTTTAATCTTTTCTCCTAACAAATAGATTCCCTGGTATTCTCCATTCAATATCACATCGACCAAACGCATGCGCGTGGCATAATTGCCCATCGAATCGAAGATGTGGAACGGAAGAATGTTGCGCGCGAAAGATTTGTCATTGTAATTTGCCAGCAAAACCCAATCGCTTTCTGCGGGCATTCCAAGCAAGGAAGAGTCAATCGCATTCCCGTTTACATCCCAGGTTTCAAAAGCATAGGGTTTTTGGGGAAGTGACAGGGAATAATTCCCGCGGTACTCAATCCCGATCTTTCCGTTGTAATCGTTGGGGGCATCGGTCATGTAATTTCGAATGCCTTGTCCGTTGAAGCGGATTTTCATGTCCGCCATGACTTTTGGGTCATTCTGAATGACGTTGCCGTTGGTGTTGATTTCTACAATAGGTAAAAGCGATGATGAAAAAGCAAAATATCCGGCCGGATTATTCCCGAAAGTGACCGAAAAGGAAATCACATTTCCCTGGTCTGCACCGTAGTTGTCGTTCACGCGTAATTTCCAGCTTCCGTTCGGGTTTTGCCCGTTGTTAACCAATCCCATTTGTCCCAAAGGTTTAAATGTCCCGGTAAATGGAGCTGTTCCGGAAGATAGACTTACTGCCGCATCAGCATTCAAACAAGTATTGGTGAAATTGTCATCTCCGCCGCCGATATTGGAAAAAAGCAAACCAGTAGTTCCGTCCGGAGCTACAATCCAAACAGTCAAATCGGCATCATAAGTATGTTCCAGGTTGATACAGACGGTTTCCAACCCGAAATTGACAGTGTCAATAGTTGCCGGAAGGCCGGAAACAGTTACCGGAATGTCAATAGTTGCGTTGTCATTGATGGGACCGCTGCCACCTGTAAATGTTTGACAAAACACAGTGTATGAAATGCTTACAAATAAGCATAGGAGAGTATGTTTCATGTTTTCGTAGTTCGAAAGCGAATGTAATTAAAATTGACTTAACGATTTCTTAATAGTTGGTTTTAATACAATGAATCGGGATTCGGTAGGGATGAAAAATTTTTCA
>DJFP01000245.1:15129-15279 GCA_002432565.1 Flavobacteriales bacterium UBA5869 | reverse complement strand
ACCCAGGTTAATTCTTCGTTGAGAAGCAGGATCTTGGCGTCAATGGAAATTTTCTTTCCCGGTTTTTCAACGGAAATCCCGTTTACCAGTACGTCGCCGTTCTTAATAAGTTCTTCGCCTCGTGTCCGGGAGGTTACCAAACCGCGGTCG
>DJFP01000245.1:0-15117 GCA_002432565.1 Flavobacteriales bacterium UBA5869 | reverse complement strand
AACGAATGAAAAACGATTGATTATTTAACCGTAAAATTAAAATCTGAAAATCTGCCGATTTTAATTTCACAAATTAACAGTTGATTTCACCTAATTTCAATAAAATCAATTGAATACGCAACGATTTCCCGAATTTACACGTCTGTTTTTTTGGATAAGTTACCGCGTTAATTATCTTTGGTTTTACATTAATTGTACACTACATGAAACTACTAACTGGTGCGCTGCTGGGTTTACTTCTGCCGTTACCTTCCTTTGGACAGATTCTCTATTCCAACGGTGCTTTGCTTTCGATTTCTTCAGGAGCAATCGTGCAGGTAAACGGGGGTGCCGAACTTGCACAAACAACAACCCTGACCAATCAGGGATCTGTCACCATTACCAAGAATTCTACTTTCCCGAATCCGGGAACATTTAAGATTGGAGCGAATGCTTCCGCAAGTGGAAATGGATTTTACCTGGTTGAGCAGGATTGGGTAAATGACGGGATGTTTAATTTCGGGACATCGACAGTAACTCTTTTTGGGAATACCCAGCAATTTATTACGTCAACAAATGGAGTTTCAACGGTTTTTAACAACCTGGTACTTACCGGAGCCGGAGTTGGAAATAACCGCAAGAAAACGCTGCAGGGAGTAAACGCGTCTACGGGAGCATCGGGAAGCCTTCAGCTCAATGACCGGGAATTGGAAACCCAGACTAACAGCTTTTTTGTATTGAACCCTGCGGTTGGAGCGATTACTTATTCCACGACTTTCGGAGCCGAAGGATTTGTGAGCAGTTTGGAACCCGGAGTACTTTCACGGATTACGAATTTTGCTTCTACGTATATCTTTCCAACGGGATCAAGTACGGGAACGCTGCGTTTTCGTCCTGTTGAACTAAGTCCTCAAACAAATATCGGATCGGAATATACGGTTCGATTCAATAATTACGATGCCAATACGGATGCATTTGATCGAAATGAGAATGACGGTAATATGTGTGCTTTGAATCCGGCCTATTACCATTCCATTGAACGACTCATCGGTAACGCGCCAACAGATATCCGTTTGTTTTATGTCATTGCAGATGACGGCGACTGGACAGGAATGGCACATTGGAGAACTGCCAGTTCCGATTGGAACGATATGGCTGCAAATACCTCGGCTGTTAATGGTGGTTTCACTACCCGTACAAGAGCAGGCTGGAATTTTATGAATCCGGGATTTCCTTATATTTTGTCGACGGCAAGACCTGGCCCTCCGGCCTTGAATTGCCCGGCAGTTTGTGAGAATTCCTTTAATAATGAGTTTTCTGTGAACGGAGGATCCGGAAATTTCCAATGGACATCCCCTTCAAATGGCACGATCATTTCCGGACAAGGAACTTCCAGTGTATTTGTGGACTGGACAACCGGTACCGGTGAAGTTACAGTGGTGGATATGGGATCAAACGGATGCAGCTCGCAGCCCGGAACCTGTACTCCTGTAATTAAACCTTCTCCGGCCGCACAATTCAGTTACACGGAAGACGGCACAAGTTATGTGTTTACAGATGAAAGTGCAGGTTCAATAACGGCGTGGAACTGGAATTTTGGAGACGGACAAGGTTCTGCTTCTCAAAACCCGGCGCATATCTATGAAGACAACGGAGATGTTTACAATGTTACTTTGCAGGTTACTGCAGCAAACGGCTGTATGGCAAGCCTGACCCAAATCATTGAGATTTTCCAGGATATTTCTGTTCCGAATATCATCACTCCAAATGGTGACGGTACAAACGACTTTTTCTTAATCAAAACAGCAGGAATTAAATCATATGATCTTGTTATTGTTAACCGATGGGGAAATACTGTCTTCAAATCAAGTGATCCAACCGTAATCTGGGACGGAAAAAGTGATGGACAACCGGTAGCCGAAGGGGTTTACTTCTATAAGCTAAAAGCTTCTTCAGCGTCAAAAGAATACAATTACCAGGGCAACGTAACGGTTGTCAGAAATTAATCAAAATTACTATGCTACAAAAACAGAACTTTATTGCAGCTATTGCGTTCGTCTTCGGATTAAATGCTGCTTATGCACAAAATAATGTCGGGATTGGGACAACAACTCCAAATGCGAACGCTATTTTGGAGATGCAATCAACCACTCAGGGAGTATTGGTACCAAGAATGACAACGATTCAAAGAAACGCCATTGCTGCTCCTTCAGAAGGATTGCTGGTTTACGATACTGATGTGAATTGCTTTTTCTTTTATGAGAGCAGTGCTGCATCCTGGACAAGTTTATGCAATGCCGGTGGAGTAGGTCCCCAGGGTCCAGCCGGCCCCGCAGGCCCACAAGGTCCGGCGGGAACAAACGGTGTTGATGGAGCAGTTGGCCCGGCTGGTCCCGCAGGTCCTCAAGGCCCTGCAGGAACAAATGGAGTGGATGGTGCACCGGGAGCAGCAGGCCCGGCAGGCCCAATGGGTGCAACTGGCCCTGCAGGTCCACAAGGTCCGGTGGGTCCGGCAGGTGCAACCGGGGCAACTGGTCCGCAAGGTCCATCAGGAGTTATCAATAGATATCATGTTTATGGAACAGCTGGAAGAACGGGAGTAAGCAGTACTGCATTAACTGTTCAACCGGGAATGAGTCAGGTAATTACTTTAGCGGCACCTTCAACTGTAATCATTTGGGGAACTATCGGGGCATTAAATACTACAACCGGAGGAACTGCTTACTCTTTGGTCGATATGGTTGTGCATATAAACGGAAATCCTTTAGTAAATGGCGGATGGAATCGCATGTTCATTACCAATACTTCTGCTGTAACAGGAATGGGAAATTGTGCTATTAATACGATGGTTACTTTACCGGCCGGAACACATACGATCGATCTGAGAACAAACCGATCCTCCGGAACATCTGTTGTGACTATCGGAGGGAACTCTGCCCTGGAGGTAAATCCGGGTGAATTGACAATTATGGTACTAAACTAATCGAACGATGAAAAAGTTACTAGTATTCTTTGGGTTGAGTTTATGCTCAACAGCCGCTTTCTCTCAACAGCAGGTTTCGAATGCCAGAAAACCGATTGCAGCACCTGTTCCTGAGAAAGTCAGTACATCAGAAGTGTTGGTTTCAGATTCAACGGCTGTTAGTACTATGAAAAGACCAATAAATCGGGAGAATCAGGAAATTCCTGTTTCTAATGGCACGGAGACGAATAGGGAACAGATACCAATGGTAAATTCTACCAAGAGAAAACCGGAATAGGCTTTAAAAGCAAAAGATCAAAAAAAAATCCATCAGTGTTTGCTGATGGATTTTTCAATTTTAGAAGGATAAATTGGTTACTCAATGACCCAATTGAATCGTTCTTTCAGTATTTCATGAATGCGGTCAGTTACCGCTTCGTTCTCGATTTTTTGGATCACATCTTCGATGAAAGCTCCTACCATCAATTGTCTGGCACTTGCTTCGCTTAAGCCGCGTGCACGCAGATAGAAAACAGCCTCTTCGTCCAATTGACCGGTTGTGGAGCCGTGTGAACATTTTACATCATCGGCATAAATTTCCAATTCCGGTTTGCTGTTGATTGTAGCATCATCGCTTAATAATACATTCCCGTTTGACTGGAATGCGTTGATCTTTTGAGCGTCCTTGCGTACGAATACTTTTCCGTTGAAAACAGCTGTAGCTTTTCCGTCGATTACACCTTTGTATAACTCGTTGGATTCACAGTTCGCCATTTTGTGGTCTACTATCGTGTGGTTATCCACGTGTTGATTCCCGTTTAAGATATATGCACCATTCAAATGCGTTTCACAATTCTGGCCGTCCACTTCGATAGTCAGGTTGTTACGGACCAACAATCCGTTTAAAGTAACGGTGTTAATAGTAAAGTTGGAATCCTGGTGCTGGTTTACCAATTCGGTAGACACCTGGAAGCAAGATTCGTGTTCTTCCTGGATTTTGTCAATGGTCAATTTCGCATTCTTGCCCACATGGATTTCAGAAATAACGTTCGTAAAGTTGTCCGAACCATTTACAGAGATCGAACGCTGAATAAACTGCACTTCTGAAAAAGCTTCTGCAACCAATACATGTCTCAGATTGGAAAGGATGTTAGCATTCGTATTGATCTGAATAATTTCAATAACTGGTTTGATCTGCATTTTAGCAGAAACATGAACGTACAATCCGTCGGTTGTATAGGCTGTGTTAATGGAAGAAAAGACCTCTCCGTCCAACAATACATTTCCACCCATAACGCGTACTTCTGCTTCATCCATTTGAGAAAGCGGCAGAATTTTAAGTCCTTCAGGATATGATTTGGAAGAAAGGTCGCTTGAAAAATGTCCGTTTACGAAAACGTACTGAACAGAATCCGCTGACAGGCCGAAATTTCCGGAAAGAGAAACCGGTTTTTCCTGGATGGATAAATTGCTGTTCTTGATTTTGGCTACACGGGTATATTTCCAAGCTTCCGTTTTGGTAGTTGGAAAAGGGGTGTTTTCTAAGACTTCAAGCGCTTTTTGACGCAATTCCTCATTCAATGGGAAAACGCCTTTTAATTGCCAATTCACACTTGCTGCCGATTCTTTTTCAATGGTTTGCATCTGTATGATTTAAATTATTGAGCAAATTCTGCTTTAATCCAGTCGTATCCTTTTTCTTCCAATTCAAGAGCCAATTCTTTCGGACCTGATTTTACGATTCTTCCGTCGTATAGTACGTGTACAAAATCCGGAACGATATANNAATCCGGAATCGGTTTCATCCAGGATGGATAATTTCGGATCAAGCATGGCCATCTGGAAGATCTCGTTTCTTTTTTTCTCACCTCCTGAGAATCCTTCGTTTACTGAGCGGGAAGCCAATTTAGCATCCAATTCAACGATTGCAGATTTTTCTTTTACCAAAGCCATGAAATCTTTTGCTGAAATGGAAGGTTCGCCGCGGTATTCACGGATCTCATTCAAAGCCGTACGCAGGAAATTTACGTTTGAAACGCCCGGGATCTCAACAGGATATTGGAATGCCAGGAACAAACCTTCGCGGGCACGGTCTTCGGTTGCCATTTCCAGCAAATCAGCTCCGTCGAAATCTACTGATCCTTCCGTGATCTCGTATTCTTCACGTCCTGCCAAAACACTCGCCAAGGTACTTTTTCCGGCACCATTTGGCCCCATGATTGCGTGAACTTCACCTGCTTTTACTTCTAAGTTCAATCCTTTCAGGATCTCTTTCCCGTCAATCGACGCGTGTAAGTTATTTATCTTTAACATACTTATTAATTCATTTTACCACCCTCCTCGATCCTTCCTCAAGGGAGGAGGCTTTTTCAATTCCCCCTTTGGAGGGGGATTAAGAGGGAGTACTTTCCTAATTATTTTATCCTACCGATCCTTCCAAGCTGATCGATAACAATTTTTGTGCTTCAACAGCAAATTCCATCGGAAGCTGGTTCAGTACTTCTTTACAATATCCGTTTACAATCAGGCTGATTGCTTTTTCTTCCGAAATTCCTCTTTGGAGGCAGTAGAAAATCTGGTCTTCTCCGATTTTTGATGTAGTTGCTTCGTGCTCAATTTTTGCACTTGGGTTCTTGCATTCAATATATGGGAAGGTATGTGCACCGCATTCATCCGTCATCAAAAGAGAGTCGCACTGTGAGAAGTTTCTCGCATTGTGTGCATTCTTATGAATTTGGACCAATCCACGGTAAGAATTGTGCGATTTACCGGCTGAAATTCCTTTGGAGATAATCGTACTCTTCGTGTTTTTTCCAAGGTGGATCATTTTTGTTCCGGTATCTGCCTGCTGGAAATTATTGGTTACCGCAACGGAATAGAATTCCCCGATAGAATTATCACCTTTCAGGATACATGACGGGTATTTCCATGTTACTGCCGAACCGGTCTCTACCTGTGTCCAGGAGATTTTAGCATTGGTTTCACAAATTCCGCGTTTTGTTACGAAGTTGAAAACTCCTCCGTCGCCGTTCTTGTCTCCGGGATACCAGTTCTGAACGGTTGAATATTTGATCTCAGCATCTTTCAAAGCGATCAATTCCACTACAGCAGCGTGCAGCTGATTTTCATCACGTTGTGGAGCTGTACAGCCTTCCAGGTAAGAAACATACGATCCTTCATCTGCAATAACCAGTGTTCTTTCAAACTGACCCGTATTTGCTTCGTTGATGCGGAAGTAAGTCGATAATTCCATCGGACATCTTACACCTTTTGGAATGTAGCAGAAAGAACCATCTGTAAATACAGCCGAATTTAAGGCTGCATAGAAATTATCCGTTGCAGGAACAACAGATCCCATGTATTGTTTTACCAACTCAGGGTGTTCCTGAACCGCCTCAGAGAAGGAACAGAAGATAATTCCCAGTTCTTTCAGTTTGGACTTAAAGCTGGTAGCAACTGAAACGGAATCCATTACGAAATCCACTGCTACACCTGTCAAACGCTGCTGTTCCTCCAATGAAATTCCCAATTTTGCCATGGTTTCTTTCATTTCCGGATCTACGTCGTCCCAGCTTTCGTATTTTTTGGTTTGCTTTGGAGCTGCATAATAGGAAATCCCCTGGAAATTGGGTTTCGGATATGAAATATGCGCCCAGGAAGGTTCGGTCATTTCAGACCAGATTCGATAACACTTTAATCGGTAATCTAATAACCATTCCGGTTCGTTTTTCTTAGCAGAAATAAACCGGATAATATCTTCGTTCAATCCAAGCGGAGCTCTGTCGGATTCAATATCAGTTGTAAAACCAAATTTGTATTCCGAATTTTCTAAATCTTTCGCTAAATCGTTTTCAGTATAACCCATCTAAATTTTGTACTATATTATAAGGAGAAAGATTCTCCGCAACCGCAGGTTCTGCCTGCATTTGGATTTGAAAACACAAATCCTTTCCCGTTCAATCCACCTGAAAAATCAAGTGTTGTTCCAACCAGGTATAAGAAGCTTTTTTTGTCAACAACCACTTTAATTCCGTTATCTTCAAAAATCTTATCGTCTGCGCTTTCCTGGTTATCAAAAGTAAGTTGGTACATCAATCCGGAGCAGCCTCCTCCTTCAACACCAACACGAATGAAATAGCCTGATTTGCCTTCGTCTTCCATCAGGCGGATTGCCTGCTTTTTTGCTTGTTCTGTTACTGTAATCATGACAAGTGTCTTGTGCTCTTTATTTAGATTAATTTTAAATAAAGCTGTATTTCGTTGACAAAAATACCACATTTATGGTATTGGTGCAATAAAAAGGAGAAGATTATTAAGTATGTATGTTATTTTATTCTAAATCATTTGACAGGAACTCAGATGGTCAGTGCTCCGGATTGTAAAGTTTGAATAAAAATTATTCCGGATTCTTGACTTATCAAAAATTTACATGCGGTTTCGGTTGTTCAAACGATGTATGTATCGCGAGGTATGGATTTTAGACGTGGAATTTAAAAAAAATCCCTAAAAATAAGGCTTCCAAGCTTGATATATCAACGAAAAAAGGCGTTGAAACGGTGCAACTTTTAAAAAATGGAGGGCGTTTTTTAAAGGCAGTACTGAAGCAACTATTAATTTCTTACGATATATAAAATGAAAAAAGTATTTCTTTTCGGCATAGCAATATTACCGGTGATATGTCAAGCACAATCAAACACCACACAATTACCGAACGGGGTAGTTATTCACCAGGCTCAGGGGGTGGAGAGTACTACTGATCCTGTTATGAATCAGCCGGTTAAAACCCGGACTATCCAGGATTGGACTCTTCCGGAATGTATAGACGCTCTACCTTTTTTAGAGATAAAGCTAAATGAGGCATTGCCAACTGAAAGGGAGCGATACCTGCATGAAAAAGAGCTTTTGGTAAAGCGGATTAATGAACTTAAATCTTCCAGGTAGTTATGAAAAAGTTATTGATTCTTCTAGCATTGTTAAGTTCGCTGCATATCCATGCTCAGCTTACTCCAAACGGAAATTCAGGGTCTTCCGTGACTTCTTATACAGATGGTTCTCCGAATGATCCGATCTATATCTGGTGCGGGAATACGCTTGGTGCACAACAGGGAAGTTTGACGGCTGCACCAACCGGCGGAACAGGGCCTTACACCTTTAACTGGTTTTATCACAACCAGGCCACTTCATCCTGGCAGTCATTATCTACCGATGCCGGAGCAACTTCAACTATATCAAACCTTGCAAGCGATGGTTATCGCGTGGAAATAAGAGATGCCTCCAATACTATTACGGATTGTTTTGTTGCCTGGGTCTGGAATTTAAATACGGAAATTACTGCTTCTAGCGGGGTGTTTGGATGTAACAATGCATCCCTGTCATCTACGGTGAATACAACCGGATCATTTTCTTATTACAACCCGCCGCCGCCAGAATCATTGATCAATGCGAATACACTGATCCAGGTTTGCTTTACCGCAAACCACACATTTGTTTCGGATTTGGCGTTTTACTTAGTCGGTCCGCCTTCCTGTGGTTCGCCAACTATTTTACTGCTTCCGAATCCGGGAGTAATCGGTCAGGGGCCCACATGTAACAGCGGTGATAACGTAAATAATCTTTGTTTCACAAATGTTCCGAGTGGAAATATCGATGTATGTAACCCCTCACCGACCGGTCTGACAGGAACTTATAGTACATACGGACCTGCCAATACGCCAATCAATTGGGGAAGTTTAATCGGTTGTAACGCAGCCGGAGGAGGATGGGCCGTGCAGATTTATGATTGTATCGGGGCAGATGTCGGATCATTAACGAATGCGAACATTACATTTTCAAATTTAACACCCACCTGTGGTTCACCGACTACTTTTTCATATAGCTCAGGTGCAATCAATTCGGCAATTAATGACAACTCCTGTTCTGCTGCAACAGCTTCCATTTTCCAGGTTCCGGTGCCGCCCATTTTATCTACACCGATTACAATCACTGCTACAACAACCTTATTGTGGACAGGCCCAGGTTCAATTGCCGATCCTACATCGGGTAGTACAACCTCAAGCGGATTGCCTGCGGGAGTTTCTACTTTTACACTAACAGCAACCACTTCCTATGGAAATACAACTTGTACTCCTCCGCCTGCTACAACAAGTGTAGAAGTCGTTTATCCGACCGTAAATGCAGGACCGGACCAAACAGTTTGTTTGGGTGAATCCGTAACACTTTCAGGATCCGGCGCACAAACGTATACCTGGGATAATGGAGTAACAAATGGTATTTCGTTCGTTCCGGGTTCAACAGCAACATATACGGTTACTGGTACGTCTGCAAGTGGTTGTACGGATACAGATCAGGTGATAGTAACAGTGAATCAGCTGCCAACAGTCGATGCAGGACCTGATCAGACTATTTGTTTGGGAATGCCGGTTACACTATCCGGATCGGGGGCACAAACTTACACCTGGAACAACGGGGTAACAAACAATGTGTCGTTCACACCATCCGGTACTCAGACTTACTCGGTTGTTGGTACGGATGTTAACGGCTGCCAGGATACCAGTGAGATCACAATAACGGTAGTTCCGGCACCGATTTCTTCACTGAGTTCGGATATTTCCTCCGGAATGCCTGTTTTGACCGTAGAGTTTTATAATAACAGCACCAATGCAACAGATTATTCATTTGATTACGGGAACGGACAGTCTTTCCAAACATCTGATGTGTCTTATCAGCCAACGGTCAGCTATGGGGCGGCAGGTGTTTATACAGTCGTACTAACCGCTGGTAACGGAGTTTGTTATGATACATCCAGTGTAGTAATAACCGTTTTTTATAAGCCTTTGATTGTAACCGTTCCGAATATTTTCACTCCGGATGGTGATGGTGTGAATGATCAATTCTTTATTACCCTGGAAAATGCAACTTCCCTGGAAGTAANNGCTGAGGAAGGGGTTTACTTTTATAATTACACCGTAACTGGTCTGGATGGAACAACCCAAACAGGACAGGGAAATATACATTTGGTAAGACATTAAAGTACGCTAATTATAAAATAGAGCAAAAGGTGTGTGGATTCAGTCTGCACACCTTTTTTCCGGATAAGGTGTTGTGATTTTTTTGAACCATTTATTTGTTATAATTCAATCTTTTTTTTGGTAAATGCAACCTTTTTTTACTCAATTCGTTTATATTTACGTTACACATAACAACTAGACATGAAACTCACTACTACTCTGATAGGTCTCCTATCAGTATCTTCTATGGCATATGCTCAATTTCCGGGATGCCCGAATGTTGATGCAGGCCCGGATCAGACGTTAACCTGCAACCAGCCTTGTGCAACCTTAACAGCAACTCCGCTGCATTCCGGTGCAACCACTACTTATTCGGTTGCATCCATTCCGCATACTCCTCCTATTGCTTATGACCAGGCCGGGGGAACAGCAGTCTCCGTAAGTACGGACGATGTGTGGAGTCCGCAGATTACTTTACCGTTCAATTTTTGTTATTATGGACAAACCTATACAACGTGTAAAATCGGTTCAAACGGATCCATAAAGTTTGGGACATATGCCCCAACCACGCAGCCATATGCTAATCCTGGAGCTTGTCCTAATCTGACATTGAGACAATATGGAGACGTTTATGGGGTGTTGCATGATATTGATCCTTCGGTTGCCGGAACTGTGAACTGGTACGTTTTGGGAACCGCACCTTGCCGGATTTTTGTAGTTTCATTTAATCAACTTGCACATTTTGATTGTAATAATCTCGAAAGTACACACATGATGGTGTTGTATGAAACAACGAATGTAATAGATGTTTATATCGATAATAAAGCTACTTGTTCAAGTTGGCAGAGTGGGTATGCAATTGTTGGAATTCAGAATCCTGCTGGAACACAGGGGATTGCTGCGCCTGGTAGAAATGGACTCCCGGCATGGACAGTAACAACTCCTGAAGCGTGGCGTTTTACTCCGAATGGTGCACCAATTTATACCACTGAATGGTTCCAGGGAGGAACCAGTATTGGTACAGGAACAACTGTAAATGTTTGTCCGACAGCAACAACAACTTATACTGCTCAGGTTACTTACACTGCTTGTGACGGAACTGTGATCGTTAAAACAGATGATATGATTGTCATTCCTGATCCGGCAACTCCTTCTGGTAATGAAATTGCCTCCAGCCCTTCGTCATGTACGGCTGCAACAGGAAGTGTTGAGGTGCAGGGAACCGGAGGTGCCGGCGGTTATCAATACTCCATTGATAATGGGCTGACATGGCAGTCGAGTGGAATATTCAATAACCTGGCAGCAGGCAGTTATACCGTATTGGTTCAGGATATGAACGGATGTCAGGGAAGTATTGCCGCTACTGTACTTCAGCCAAATGCGCCTGATTTGACCCTTGCAGGCAGTACTAATATTTCTTGTAACGGACTGTCGAACGGCTCTGCGGTGACAGCAATTTCAGGTGGACAATCTCCATTTACCTATACATTAAATGGTGGTTCAAGTCAATCAACAGGAACATATTCCAATCTTGCAGAGGGTTCGTATACTATTCAGGTTACAGATGCTGCCGGATGCACAGATACGCAACCTTTTACAATTACGGAGCCGAGTGCAGTTACACTGGCCTTTATTTCCGATATTGATGCAAACTGTTCCGGAAGTGATGGAAGTTTAACAGTATCAGGCGGTGGGGGAACCGGGACTTTGCATTATTCTTTAAATGGAGGAACTTCGCAAACAAGCGCAACATTTGGTAGTTTGCCAGGTGGAATATATACAATCCAGGTTGTAGATGACAATGGCTGTTCCGCTGCAGTCCAGGGAACAGTTGGTGTTGTAAATAACCTGACAGCTCTCTTGATTGATAATGAAGACGTTTCGTGTAACGGTTTAAACGACGGATCCGTTCAATTAGGCGGAACAGGAACACCCGCTCCTTATATCTACACACTTGTTGGAGGTACTCCTCAGGCATCTAATACCTTCACTGGTTTGGATGCAGGAACATATAATTATGTAGTTATTGATGGAAACGGTTGCCAGGATACTGTTTCGGTAACCATTACAGAGCCTTCAGCTATTAATGTTACTGGTAATACGCCTTTATCAATGTGTATTGGGGGTTCGGTTTCAATGAACGCGCAAGCAACAGGTGGAAATGCACCATATACCTTCACGTGGAATAACTCATTACCGAACGGTCCTTCGAATACGGTTAGCCCTGCTACGAGTACAAGTTATATTGTTACGGCAATAGACGCAAACGGGTGTTCTGCAAATACGACTATCCAGGTGACAGTGAATCAAATTCCACCGATCAATGCAGGAAGCGATCAAACAATTTGTTTGGGAACTCCGATGTTGTTAAATGGTTTTGGCGGAGTTAGCTATACATGGTCTAATAGTATTCCGAATAATACCAGCTTTACTCCTGGATTAGGGACTACAACGTTGGTTGTAACCGGAACGGATGCAAATGGATGTACAAATACGGATACGGTAGTTATAACTGTTGTTCCTGTTCCAACTGCTGTTTTGGGATCTAACTCAACATTATCCGGATATCCGGGATTAGTGGTTCAATTTACGAACGGAAGTCTGAATGCAGATTCCTATTATTTCGATTATGATAATGGAACGGATTTTCAAACGACGAATGTTGCTGCAGCACCAAGTTCCTCATTTAATGAACCCGGAACATATAATGTGATTCTTATTGCAAGTAACGGCATTTGTCAGGATACGGCTGATCTTGAAGTGATCGTTATTCCTTATGCTCCGTTGAATGTGGTTGTTCCGAATATTTTTACACCGAATGGTGATAAGAACAATGATGTGTTTTTTGTGAGATTAGAGAATGCAGTTTCTATTGAGTTGACAATTGTGAATCGCTGGGGAAATTTCATGGCGAAAATTACGGATGTAAACGGATATTGGGACGGAGTTTCAAACGGACATCTGGCTGAAGAAGGGGTTTATTTCTACACCTATACTGTTACTGGATTAGATGGAACAACCCAAAACGGACAAGGGGATATTCAGTTAATAAGGAGGTAAACAATAAATACAAAATAGTTGAAAGATGTGCCGGATGTTTATAATTAACACCGGCACATCTTTTTTTGTTAAAATCGTTGATTTACCACGTGTTATGTTTTTTTCTTAAAGGAATATTTCATAAATTCGGATTGCAATTAATTGACGGTGATCTACTTACCGTCAGAAATACTTACTACGCTTGTCAATGGAAGATCTGATTTTTCATTGACAATTTATTTACTACTACTAATATGAAAAAAATTGTAATTCTACAGTTGTTTCTATTCGTTGCTGCGCCTTGTATTTTTTCTCAGGAAGGTGGAACGGTACAAACATCTAAGCAAAACATTACCTATCGGTACATCTCGGAAAAATCGAAAACCGAATCACTGGAAGTGGTTTACGGATTGATCGATCAATGCCCTGCCTCGGAATTTCCGAAAGTCTATGAACATTTTTTGTATAAATCCAGGTTCGAGCCATCGGAAAGGCACACCGCCATTTTGGAATACATCAAAAACAAGAAAAACTAACCAAAATGAAATACTTACTACTAACACTACTATTACTACTGACACTCAAAGGTTTTTCTCAGCCACCATGTGGTAGTAATCCGGCCGCAGGAAATACCTGCGCTTCTGCAACTCCAATCTGCGAGTTGAACGGCTATTGTGGAAATACTTCATCAAGTTATGATGCTGATGCCTGGGAAAACTGTACCAGTTACTTTCTGGGACTTTGTCTTTCCGGTAACGGACTGCTCGATCAGTTTTGCGGATCGGTGGAAAATGATTCGTATCTGTCTTTTGTAGCTTCATCTTCATCCATTACGTTTGACTGCTGGGTGTATAATTCAACTTACGGAGATGGAATTCAAATCATGATCTTCTCAGCAAGCACTTGCGGTTCGGGGCCGGTAACATCTTATTATTGCGGTCAGCTGGCACCTTCTGCAGGATCGCAAACGGTAAGTGCCACGGGACTGACACCCGGAAACACGTATTATATAATGATCGATGGATTTGCAGGAGATGTTTGTGATTATACTTTTGCGGCAACTTCGGGAGTATCCATTCCGGTCGATGTTACCCCTTTAAACTCAACCATCTGTATTGGAGAATCGGTAGCATTAACCGCCAGCGGAGGGAATGGAACCTTTACATGGGACCCATCTCCGAATCTTAGCAGTACGAGCGGATCTGCTGTAACTGCAACTCCGCCCGCAACTGCCGGCACATACACTTATACGGTTAACTCATCAACCGGAAATGCTTTGTGCCCATCCTCTGCTTCAGCTACAGCTACTATTATCGTGAATCCGTGTGGATGTACGGTTACCGCTACAAACAGCGGGCCTGTGTGCACAGGGACCGGTACGATTAATCTCTTTGCTACAACTGTTGCAGGAGCTACTTATTCCTGGACTGGTCCAAACGGATTTACTTCTTCAGCTCAAAACCCGACTTCTGTTCCGATACCGCTTATACCTGGAACTTATACATTTACAGTTGATGTAACCGATAATGGTTCGACCTGTTCGTCTACAACAACTGTTACGGTAAATGCACTTCCGGTTGTTGATGCTGGGACAGCTATTTCGATATGTGTCGGTGGGGCTGTCATCTTGTCGGGATCAGGTGCTCAAAACTATACCTGGAATAACGGGGTCACAAACGGAGTTTCTTTTGTGCCTGCAGGCAGCCAGACTTATACCGTTACGGGAACCGATGTCAATGGCTGTCAGAATACAGATCAGGTTGCTTTAACGGTGAATCCCTTGCCGGTGATAGGTGCTGGTTTTCCTCAATCAATTTGTTTGGGTGATGCTATCACACTTGCTGGGTCGGGAGCGCAAAGCTATGTTTGGAGTAGCGGCATTACGAACGGATTATCTTTTGTTCCGGGTGCAACACAGACATACACGGTTACAGGAACGGATGCAAACGGATGTACGAATACCGGGCAGGTAACGATAACGGTGAATCCGCTTCCGATTGTCGAAGCAGGGGCGCCACAAAGTGTCTGCCAGGGAAGCCAGGTCACGCTAAATGGTTCGGGTGCTCAGAGCTATACTTGGAATAACGGGGGAGTTGACGGAGTTCCATTCACACCCGGCTCAACTTCTAC
>DJFP01000160.1 GCA_002432565.1 Flavobacteriales bacterium UBA5869 | reverse complement strand
TGGTTGAATGGCAAACACACTGTTTTCGGACATGTGGTTGAAGGACAGGACGTGGTGAATAAGATCGAGCAAAACGATGTAATGACGAAAGTGATCATTATACGTAACGGAAAAGAATACAAATCCTGGAATGCAACAAACATCTTCAAGGTGGCTTATACAACAGCAAAGGCTGCAGAAGAGGTAAAGAAAGCTGAGCAGGCTAAATTAGATGCCATCGAAAAAGAGCGTATCGATAAAGTTTCCAAAATGTCTGAGGCAGAGTACCGTGTATACTTATTGGAAGAAATCCGTAAGACTTACCCGACTGCACAGCAAACAGAATCCGGTTTGGTTTATGTGATCCAAACAGAAGGAAACGGTGAAAAAGCGAAAAAAGGAGACCAGGTTTCTACGCATTACATCGGGACTTTCCTGAACGGAACGAAATTCGATGCTTCCCGAGATCGCAACCAACCGTTGGATTTCACGCACAACGTAGGACAAATGATTGCCGGTTATGACGAAGCAGTTGCCCTGTTAAGCAAAGGTGCAAGAGGTATTTTCGTAATTCCTTATTTCAAAGCATACGGTGCAGCCGGAAGACCGGGAGCAATTCCTCCTTATTCGGACCTGAAGTTTGATATTGAGTTATTGAATATCATTCCGGGACCGGACCCAATGAAAAAAGAAGTAGAAAGTCCTCAAAAGTAATTTCTTCTCCATGATATTTAAAGGAGCGGTTCTGTGAATCGCTCCTTTTTTTTACGCGGATTTATCTGCTAAACTGATCTTATTCAACAAACAATTACATTCGGGAAAACTCTACTTAAGGATGAAGCGGTGGTATTTTGATCACTCCATTTTTTGTTGTCTGTTTGCGGATTTTTGGTTTCAGATGGATTCCAGCACAAAAACGCACATAACCATACCATGTTTCAAATGCTCTGTCACTGAGGTCAAACTCGGTCATTGTCAATGCGAGCTCTGGTTTCAAAATTAGATCTATACGCTCCGAAAGGGGAAATCTTCCTCCCAAACCAGCGGCTGGCGTAATAACTACACCCGGAAAATAACTTTCGTAGCGTTGGGAAACCGAAGATAAGCCATAAGTACCCTTAACGTTTCCCGGAGCTTCTTTCTGTCCATATCCGATTCCCAGATAAACTCCTGCTTCCGCAAAAAACTTTACTGATTTTTTAGATGAAAAACGCACCATTGCAGGAACTGATAAAACCCCATAGTGACAGTCACCCTTTGAACCGCCATAACTCTTTTCGACCCAGGTATGAAAATAATCGAGTTCTAAACCGGTTTTGAAATTGACGGTCTTATTTTCTCCGAAAAGAATATTAGTTGCAATTCCTGCCCCGGGAAATGCATCTCCGGTTACGGGATAATTTACAGAAGCATGAAACTCAAAGCCAGGAGCCTGTGCCGGGATTAAAATTGGGATAAAAAGGATAAAGATTAAGGTTGCTTTCATAATTACTGATGGTAGTTTAATGATCAAAAAATTCAAGATTACAGATGGATTCCCACGCAAAAGCGCACGTATAAATATGCGTTTTCAAAGGATCTGTTATAAAAATCCATCAAATTCAATGCGAACTCAGGTTTGATAAACAAATCAACCTTTGGTGAAAGTCGGATATGTCCTCCAAAACCAGCTGCAGGAGCAATGACTATTCCCGGAGAATACGATTCGTATTGGGTGTAGTTGGAATAAGAATTATCAGACTTCCCGGAACCAATTCCAACATAAGTTCCCACTTCAAAAAATCCCTTCTTCTTGTTTCCAAAGGAAAAACGCGCCATTAGAGGAATAGATAAGACCAAAGTATGGTAATCGCCACTTTTAAATGAAAGTGTCTGCAAAGTAGCCCAGGTATGGAAATAATTAATTTCTAGTCCCGTTTTAAAACTAACAGTGTTCGAATCCCGGAAAATGACATTGCCTCCAATACCTCCACCGAAAAATGTTGCGCCGATACGCTGAACCAGGGGATGATTTCCGGAAAGATGGAATTCAGAACCGATGTTTCTTTGAGCCAGGATGCCAAAAGGAACTAGAATAAATAGGATCAGTGCTGTTTTCATGATTTAAATTTTTGGTTGATTTTGAATAACGATTCTATGGATGGAGCGGCTCAATTTTGATCACTCCATTTTTTGTCGGTTTTTTTGGTCTGGGTTTCAGATGGATTCCAGCACAAAAACGAGGATAGATATACCAGCTTTCAAATGCTTTGTCATCGAAGTCAAAATCTGTTATGTTTAGTGCAAACTCGCTTTTCAGCAATAAATCTATCCGCGTCGAAAGCGGGATTCGTCCTCCCAAACCTACTGTAGGAGTAATTGTCAAACCCGGAAAATAGTCTTCAGACCTGTTCGATTTAGAACCGCTACTGTAGGGACTGTAACTGACATAGGTATATTTCATCTGTCCGTAACCGACCCCCAAATAAACTCCTGTTTCTATGAATAACTTATATTCATTTCCAAAAGAAAATCGTACAATAGCCGGGAAGGACAAAACACCGTATTTATAATGAACATCGGTGTTCGATCCCATACTGCCAGCAAATACACTGGATTCCCAGGTATGAAAAAAGTTGCATTCCACCCCGGTTTTGAAATTGAAAATCTTGTTTTCCCTGAAAAGAATATTCCCGCCGACTCCTGCACCGAAATATATTCCTCCCTGATTCAAAGGCAGGTTCGCAGAAGCGTGAAACTCGAAGCCCGGAACCTGTGTCCAGGCTGCAAAAGGGATTAAACTAATGAAGATAAAGATGGTTTTCATATTGTAAGAATTGATTTAACGAACTATTCTTTAGCAGGTCCTTTTTTGTAATAACGGAAATAATCTACTTCCATTGCCTGTGGAAAGTTATCGCTTTCATTGGGATCGTTGTTGTTTCCATGCTGAACACCCAGGTTGAAACGCACCTGCATTTGTTCGGTGAAGGGCCAGGATTCATTGACTTTGTATTCCAATCCTTCCTGAATCGTATTGCAATCAGTTGGGTTTCCGTTCTTTGAACTATAGCGGTATAAAATATGTACCTGTTTCCCGTCGATGTACCAGACGATCTTATAATAATCCCATTCCAGGGTGTAAATGTGATAATCATCGCTGTAATCTGTTTTGGAATTGCCCCAGTTTCCGTAACAAGGATACTGATCATCCGCGCACTGCGAACTGCTCCGGTTGATACTGTCACCGTGAATGGTGAAATGCGGATTCTTCGACAGGCGGTTCTTCTTATACCTTCCCATGCAGGTATATTCGTTCCAGAACTCAAAAATATCTATTTCGTAATTGTGTTTTCCGTTCTCACCGTTGAACAGCCAGAAAGCCGGCCACAACCCTTTCCCTTTAGGGATTTTGATACGCGCTTCGTATTTCCCGTACCCGAACATGCGCTGGGATTCGATCCAGGCAGAAGAATACAGGAATGAAGAAGAATCTCTTCCGGGGGGAGTTTTCGACCAATCCACCACATAACTTCCCCTAATAGGACTTGCCTCTTTCCGGGCAATCATCTTCAGGATTCCATTCTCTGTAACAATGTTGTTGGAAACCGGAATTTTAGGATTGGTGTTTGTATTGGCGTACCACACTTTGGAACCGTCTCTTTCAAAATTAAACCCGGCCAAAACTCCCTGGTAAGGAAGGATCCATTCTTTGGGTTTCAGTTCTTTTCCGTCAAAGTTGTCTTCAAACTCAAGTACCCACTGCTGATCGTTGCAGGAAACCAGTTCTTTTTGGGTGATTTTAGCATAGGTATTATCGAAACATTGGGAAAAAGCAGTGTTTCCGCTTACCAAAGCAGACAATGCAAGAACAGCTATCGGTTGAAGCAGTTTCATTCTTTCAGTTTAATTGTATGTTATGAAGATAAAACGAATTATTGAATCATTCCCGGTTGATAATGCAGTGAAGCGAAAAAGGTTGGATTTGTGACGACTCGACCTTTTTAAATCCATATTTTGTAAGAAACTATAGGTGCTCTCATTTCCAAATCGTAATAATGGGTTTTATCTCACGCAGATCTCGCCAATTTCGCAGATAATATCTGTTTAATTGAATCTCAGACGAGTCGGAGTCTAACTAATTAGCCGGCAATTTAAAAAAAACCAGGGTTTTATATATATACCATTGGTGCTGGTCAATTCCAATACCCACTCGGGATTTTTTATGACCCCATCGTCCAATCCTTTTATGTGACCGATTCCTTTTAAGCCTCCAAGTTCGTTTTTGGAACAAAATTGGATTCTGGCTTTTTGGAGAGAATCAGGATTTTGGGAATGAATATCACAAACACAGCAAAATGACGAAAAAGAAGTATATAAATCGCTTTCATCCTGTTTCCTTTCAATTACTTTAAACGAACACCTACACACAAACGCCCATACGGATAAATACGTTCATGCGCATCCATAAAAAACAAGTTCGCTCCAAATTCCGGATGGATGACCAGGTCTAATTTTTCATTCAGCGAAAGTGTTGTTCCTATTCCGGAATTCAGACCAATGGTTCCCAATCCTACAGGAGCTTTGGTTGTTTTCTCGTGTTGAAGGTAAGATTCTCCGTTGCTTCCGGTTTGAAGGACATCTGCCGTATAGTATCCGAAAACCACAAAGCCTGCTCTTCCTCCCAACTCCAGGAAAATATTCTTCTTTTCTCCAAAACTGATTCTAAGATTTAAAGGAATGGTCAAAGATGTCAGGTAAAAATGCTGGTTACTTCTTGCTTTATCACTTTCGGGAGGACCTACATTATAATCCGTTACGTGAAAACATTCCAATTCAAGACCTGCCCTTGCTCCTACCGTTCTGTCCGCCCGGAACACATGACTCATTCCCAATCCGCCGCCAAAAAATGCCCGGTCACGTGCATTCAATGGAACGCCATGGTTCACTGAAACGTGGAATTCGTTGAAATAATCCTTGAATGTTTTTTTCTCCTGCGCAAAACAAGAAGTGAAAGAACCAATTAAAGCAATTAAAAGTAACTGTTTCATATCTATTCGGTCATTTCAAATGAATTCCTAAGCACAAACGTCCATAAAGATTCCCAAACTCCCGATCCAAGGAGATGCTTGCTCCCACATCCGGGCGGATTAACAAATCCAGTTTTTCAGTGAGTGGGATGCGACCTCCTATTCCCAAAATCGGACCTATGGAAAATCCCGGATTCCAGGAATCCTTAGTGGTTGTTTCCAGCAAGGGCTGTGAATAATCCCTGAGAACTCCTCTCTTTTGACCGGCTATCCCTGCCACCAAATTCCCTCCCAATTCAATAAACACCCATTTGATATTGATTCGCATAATGAACGGAATGCTCAAATCCACATACGAACAATAATAGTCATAGGGAGAACCAAAATGAGAAGGAGGGTTTGAATACCTCTGGTCGCTAAAAAACTGGAAATCAAATCCTGTTCTGAACGAAACAATTTTATCCGGGTGAAAAACATGATTCACTCCCAATCCACCGCCAAAAGAGCCGTCACCGATTCCATGGTTGACGGAGGCGTGAAACTCATTAAAGAGTTTATTTAAAGGCTGTTCTTTTTCCTGGGCAAAGCTGAAACTGCAAAAAGCAAGTATCGCTAAAAGCAAACTGATTCTCATGGGATAGATTATTTTATTCAATAATGCAATGAAACAAAAAAGGTTGTATCAATCAAGACACAACCTTTCCTTTTTTCATTATAAATCGATTAGCGAATAATCCCTGCGTCCAATAAAGCTCTGTTATCGCGTACTTCTAATTTTTTCTGCAGTGCCTGGCGGGAAGAGTTTGCAATGCTTCCTTTGATTTGGCCCAACATCTGTAATTTCTCAGCATCGTAGTTTTTCGCTGCCGGAGCTTTTACTGTTTTGTTCACACGGAACACATATACTCCTGACTGACCAACTGTTGCCTTAGAAGACATTTTATCCTTGATCTTACCGGAGAACAATGCTCCAACCAATTCCGGCTCGTAACCACCACCCTGGATGCTTGGAGATGCGAATGTTACTTCTGCTTGCTTCACGTCTGTTTTCAATTTCTTAGCCAAAACTTCCAAATTCGTAACAGATCCCATTTTCTTCAAAAGGTAATTTGCTTTCTTCTCGTTCAAAGCATCTGTTGTCATTCTTTCGTAAACATCAACCAATGCAGGAACTCCTTTTTCACGGATCGAAGAAACGATCGCGATGATCAAACGGTTGTCGTCCTGGATAGGAGAAGAACACAAGTCCCCAACTTCCGCTTCATCGTTGTAAGCCAATTCCAAAATAGACTGAGCAGCCATTTTAGTGGTAAATCCTTGTACTCTCGGAGACTCATCAAACATACGTACCGGTCTGGAGTAATACCCTTCTCTGCGTGCAATCGTATCGAACAAGATGATTTTGTCTGTAATATCCGATTTCTTGTTCAATTCGCGGTCAATTTTAGCCAATAGGTTGTATGCTTTGTCTTTCAGGCTCATTTTTGTCTCTTCAGACGGAAGCAATGTTTTTTGAACTACTGCTAAAACCGGGAATCTTGCATCGCTTTTTCTGTCCAATACTTCCATGATGTGGAATCCGAAATCTGTTTGAACCACTCCGATTGTTCCAACCGGTTTGCTCTTTGCAAAATCAGAGAATGGTGTTACCATTTCGTAATCCATAAAGTCTTCGTAAACACCTCCTTTGTCTTTCGATCCCGGATCTTCTGAGTACTTCTTCACGAATTCTTCGAAGTTTGCTGCGTTAACTACTTTCACCAAACTATCAGCCAATTTTTTAGCAGAAGCAATTTTCTTAGTATCTCCTTTTTGAGCGCTGATCAAAATGTGACGCACTTTCATGACGTTCGAGTTAAAATCCATCACCTTCGCGATACGTGTTGTTCCGTTCTCGTTGTATGGTCCTACAATCTGACCGATAGCTGCAGTTTTGAATACTGTATCCATGGCAGCCGGGTAAGTCATTCCCTGGCGTGCTTTCGGGTCACCTTCCGGACGGAAAGTCATCATGTGGCCGGAAGCATATAATCTTGGCAATTCTGAATTACTCAGAATGAACAAAGAATCATTTGTAGAAGCCGCGAACCCTTTCTTGATCACTGCCATTTGTTTATTGAATGCCACAGAATCCTTTTTAGAAGGAACGATTGTTACATCAAAGTACTTCACATCGCGTCCTGCCATCACCTGGTATTTAGGCTTCTCTTTGTTCTTTTCGTAGAATGCGCGAATTTCTTTGTCGGAAACCTTCATTTGGTTTTCTGTGATATCGCGGTATGCACCCATTACAAAAGAAATAGACTTCGATTCGTTTTTCGCTAAATATTCATTCTTAGCTTCCAATTTGGTCACGTAAGCTCCCTGACCCAGGTACTGNNGGGTCAGTCGATTTCTCCTGGTCCTGGATGTATTTTTCCAATTGAGCAGCGTTGAATTGTCCTGTTGCAGGATCTGTAAATGCCTGTTGGATTTCCGGTAATAAAGTAAATCCTTCTTCTCCGTAGAGGAAAGCAGTAAATTCTTTTTCCGAAACCGCCAATCCAAGCGCTTCGTACTCACCTTTCAAGATGATCTCATCAACTGAAGCTGACCATGCTTTATCCGCAGACTGTTCCGCATCTCTATCCGTATACTCTTTTTGCTGCTGTTGGAACTGCTGTCTGTCAGACATTTCAAACTGGCGCAATTTAGAATAATAAACCGCCGTATCAACTTCATTTCCGTCGATTGTACCTAATGTTCCTCTATCTACCGAGGAGCCGATTTTATCAAATAATCCGGTAAGGATAAAAGTTAAAAGAGCTAAACCTGTGATACCTACAAGCAGGTAACGCATGTTTCTGATTCTACCGATGATTGCCATTCTATATTTTCTTTTAAGGGTGCGAATATAATGAGTTGAACCGACTTTTTAAACCTTTCTACTTTTTTTTGTTGTTTCTGGCTCAATTATTTGTCTAATTTAAATTCGTGGAACTTTAAATTGAAGATGAATTATTTTGGCTCGCTGATTTCTCAGATCGCGTAGATTTTGATTATTCAAATTCATGCTCCGACTCCATCAGCGCTCTTTATAGTTCAGGTGAATTGAGAATTTCAAACTTAATAAAGGTTAAAATCAGGTAGGAGTAAAACCGGAATGGGAAGTCTGTCGTAACTTGTAAAAAATTATCCATGAAACATATTATTTTCTCCTTAATTGTTACCCTGATCTCGGTTAGTGCGTGTGGTCAGAAAACCAAATCTGCCGAAATTGACAAGTCTTCAAAAACTCCGGCCCAATTATCCAAATACCAGGTTGCTTACTTCGGAAGCGGTTGTTTTTGGTGTGTCGAAGCGATTTATGAATCGGTAAAGGGAGTGGCTGAAGTAGAAAGCGGGTATTCCGGCGGACATGTGGAGAACCCGACTTACGAGGAAGTATGTACAGGAACAACCGGACACGCCGAAACGGTGAAAATTTATTATGATTCTACGGTTATTTCCTACGATGATTTGTTGAAAGTCTTTTACGATTCCCATGATCCGACGACTTTGAACCGCCAGGGACCGGATGCAGGAACACAGTACCGTTCGGCTATCTTCTACCAGAACAATTACGAGCGCGATCATGCAAAAGCGTATATCGATGAATTATTGAAAGAGCAAAAATTCCCGAGAATCACTACTGAAGTGGTCAAATACACGGCTTTTTACAGGGCAGAAGAATACCATCAAAACTTCGAGTGCCGTAACCCGAATAACGGGTATGTGCAGGCGGTCTCTCAGCCAAGACTGGAGCAGTTTAAAATTAAGGCCCCGGAGATGCTGAAAGAAGAAAAAAAATAATCAAAATCCCTGTGGGCACGCGATTAATCGCGTGCCCACTGATCTATATGATTTTTTCTTTTCAATTCAAATTCTCAAGGTAATCTTCGACCTCCCGCACATGAACCATTGGGATGGAACACAAACCGGCCGCACAGACTGTAGCTTCCGGGTCATCTGTATAACGCACCAATAAAAACGGAGAACTCTGTTTTCTGAAGCTATTCCAGTCTGCTGTTTTTGGAATCGTCAATAAACGTACTTCTTTTTGGAAACGCAGCAGCAAAAGCGCCCAATTCGAATAACCGGAACCGTATTGCTCCATTCCGTCAATGACATTCTGAAGCAACTGCTTCGATTTCGCTTCGTAATCGAGGTTATCTGTCAACAACGAAAGCGTCAGTAGGTTATTGGCCATGATGCTGTTCGTTGCCGGGATCACATTGTCGTTAATTTCCATTTTCCGGGCAATCAGGTCGTGGTCATCTGCCGTGAAATAGAACATGCCTGAAACCCCATCGTAAAAATGCTCCAATGTGTAGCTGCATAATTCGCTGGCAAAATTCAAATCTTCTTTATCGGCAGTGAGTTGATAAAGCGTCAAAAATGCCTGGATCGTTGTCGCGTAATCATCCAGGAAACCTGTGATAAATGAACGTCCGTTCTGACGCGTGTGGAACAATTGGAAATCGGCCGTCGTTTGGTATTTCCGGATCCATTTTGCTATTTGCAACGCTAATTTCAGGTATGCATGATCTTCCGTTGCTTTGAATGCTTCCAGTAAACCGGTAATCGTCAATGCATTCCATGCGGTTAAGCATTTCGTATCCGTAACCGGGGCAATGCGTTTTTTCCGGGTGTGTAATAAGGTATCCAACTGTGACTGGATTTTTGCCGGATCAATCTCCGGGTTGTTTTTGCAAAACTCTTCCCAGGTTTCATTTCTCAATAAAACCCATTGCTGATGTTCCCAATAACCTTTATTCCCCGGATTGTAAAATTTCCAGAACCAGGAAGCATTTTCACCTAAAGCGGCTTCAATCTCTTCCTTTGTCCAAACGTAGTATTTTCCTTCTACTCCTTCCGAATCGGCATCCTGGGCAGCAAACAATCCGCCCTCTTCACTCTGCATTTCACGTTCCAGCCAACCCAGTGTTTGGTCCAACACCCGTTTGTATTCCGGTATTTTCGTTACCGTGTAAGCCTGAGCATAGACACTCAATAACTGTCCGTTATCATAAAGCATCTTCTCAAAATGTGGGATTTTCCACAACATATCAACTGAATATCGTGAAAAACCACCGCCAACCTGGTCGTAAATTCCGCCCAATGCCATTTTGTGCAGAGTCAGGTTGACATATTTTTGAATGTCTTCGTTCTTTTGCAAAATTCCATAATACAATAAGAATTCCAGGTTACTCGGAAGCGGGAATTTCGGCGCTGAAGTCGGACCGCCTTCTACCATATCCATGCGTTGCTGCCACCTGCGCACCAGCTCCCACAATTTATCCTCCGGAAAAGGCTTCACGGGTTCTGCAACCGCAATCAAATCCGACTGCTGTACGCCATCAGCCAGTTCTTTCGCATATTCCAGCACTTTTGCGGGTTCTGCCGTGTAAGTATGGTTCAAAGATTTCAACACGTGCATCCACTGTTCCTTCGGAAAATATGTTCCCCCGTAAATCGGCTGTCCGTTCGGAATGGTGAAACAATTTAGAGGCCATCCGCCTCTTTGGGTCATTAACTGAACAGCAGTCATATAAACCTGGTCCACATCCGGGCGTTCTTCCCGGTCGACCTTGATGCAGATAAAGTGTTTGTTCATTAACGCTGCAACTTCTTCGTCTTCGAAACATTCGTGTTCCATGACATGGCACCAGTGACAAGCTGAATATCCTACGGAAACAAGCACCAGCTTCCCTTCTTTTTCAGCTTTTTCAAAGGCTTCCTTTGACCAGGGAACCCAGTTTACCGGATTGTGTGCATGCTGCTGCAAGTAAAGACTGCTTTCGTGAATGAGATCGTTTGTGTACTGTTCCATGNNCAGATAATAAACAATGACTTGTCTTTTCCTTAAATGGATTAATTTTGTAGCTCAATTTTAAGTAGAAGTGAAGCAATTACAACCTTTTCATGTGCTGATGTACCTTGCCGGAATCCTGGTATTACTGACCGGCATTAGTTTTTTAGTTAAAGGCGATACGATTGATTTGTTTGGAACAGATGTGCGTTTTTTGACATTCAATGACGCGTTGACTCCTCCGAAACCGGTTGAAAAAAAGGATATTACCAATATTGTAAAGGTAGATACCGTGAATATTGAAAACGTATCCGCTGATACCACGATCAAAAACACTTTCGAATCGGATGGAAAAATGGGAGCTCCGACAGGCGGGACACTGTCTGCTGAAGCTGCTACAAGCCTTCAATTCAATGAAAAAGGCCAAAAAGCACTTCATGACTTCTTTGAAAAACTGGAAGGTGCAGCAAAAGGAAAAAAAGTGCGCATCCTGCATTACGGAGATTCGCAAATTGAAGGAGACCGCATGACTTCTTACATCCGTCAGCGCCTGCAGACACAGTTTGGCGGATTTGGTCCCGGCACCATTCCTGCAAAGAACGAATACAACACGATTACTTTCAAACAAACCTGTTCGCCTAATTTTACCCGTTATACAGCTTTCGGTGGTGCCAGCCTGAAATCTAAAAAATACGGATCCATGAACACCGCTGCCCGCTTCACTCCTGAAATGGATAGTGCACAAATGGCCCTTTCAACAACTATTAAAGAAGCATTCATTGAAATCGAGCCTACAAAAACAGCTTATTCACGTGCAAGAACATACAATCATGCAAGAATGTTCTACACCAGCTGCATCAAACCTTGTAAAATAAAAGTCTATAACGGAACGACCCTCATTCACGAAGACAGCCTGGAAAACGACGGGAAGTATCACGTACTTTCGCTTGAATTCCCAAATACTCCGGGAAAATTACGTTACGAATTCGCTGCTGCGGTGAGTCCAACCATTATAGGCTTCTCATTGGAAAGCGATTACGGAGTGTTAGTCGACAATATTGGTATGCGCGGCTCAAGCGGAACTTTCTTCGGAAAGATCGACCACAATACGGCATCGAAAATGTATTCGGACCTGAATGTGGAAATGGTTATTATGCAATTCGGAGGGAACGGCGTTCCATATATGAATGATTCTTCATCCGTAAGGCATTATGCAAAACAGTTCAAAGGACAATTGTATACCGTGAAAAAACTGCGACCTTCTGCATCCATCATAGTAATCGGACCAAGTGACATGTCTATGCAGAGTGCAACAGGAAGAGTCACTTACAAAATGCTTCCGTTCCTGGTACAGGAAATGACCCGGGTATCCAAAGAAGTTGGTGCATGTTATTGGGACCTTTTCAGCGCAATGGGCGGAGAAAACTCGATGCCAAGCTGGGTCGAAAAAGGATTGGCCGGAAATGATTATATCCATTTCACCAACCGGGGTGCAAGTATTGCGTCACAGCTCTTTTTCGATGCCTTTGCTGCAGAGTATGTCAAATGGAAACAGGGAGCTCAATAAAAACGGCATGTTCGTTGCTCAAATCAAATATTGGATGAAATTTAGTTTGTATACCGCATTAGTCATTGCTTCTCTGATTGCCTGCACAGGCAGGTCACAGGTTGCAGTTATGCGTGATAAAACACCGCTGGACACTTACACATACCCTCTTTTCCACCACCTGGACACAAACCTGAAACATCACTATCCTTTCATCAATTTTGAGAACAACTGCTTTCGTTTTTATAGTCCGAAAAGTGCCAACTGGGAACGTCTTTTCGAGGACTTCCGGAATATGACTACGGACAAGAACTGCAAATTGAATTTTTACCACATCGGAGGCTCGCATTTGCAGGCAGATGTCTATACACATGATATCCGGACCTACCTGCAGACACACTGGCTGAACCTTCCGGGTGAACGCGGACTGATCTTTCCGTTCGATCTGGCAAAAACCAATAATCCCTGGAATTACGAATTCCATTCAAAAAATCACTGGATTGCGCATCGAAGCGTGAATTTTAACCGCCCGGAAGGACTTGATTTCGGTCTGCTTGGTGCCATTGTCGAATGCCCGGACTCCATCATTGAGATCCGGTTCAATTACGATAAAACGGATGTCAAGCCAGGGTTTACACGTTTACGGGTTTATCACAACAAGGGAGTTTTCCCCTATGAGCTGAATTTCGGGCCTGACGAGATCCTGATCGTTAATAAATTCCGGAATGAAACCCTGGGATACACAGAAACAGTATTTACAGATCCTGTGGATACTTTCAACCTGCAGTTCACACGATTGATTGCCGAACCTTATCGCTTACAACTGAATGCTTTCCAATTGAGCAATGCCTTTCCGGGTGTTTCATACACCGCAATCGGGATCAACGGAGCAGGATTGTACACCTACCTGGCCAACTCGAATTTTGAAGAACAGCTGAAAGAATCACCACCTGATTTCTTTGCATTCTCAGTAGGAACAAATGACGCAAATGTTCCTTATGCTTCCTTCAACCCGGAGGTTTATAAGAGCAACCTGGAAAAAATGATCATTAAAGTTTTAACAGCAAATCCGGAATGTGCCATTTTGCTCACTGTTCCGAATGATGCCGGTTATAAGAGGAAATACCTCAACAAAAATGTAGCCCGCGAACGTGAAGTTATTATTGAACTGGCCCGGAAATACGAATGCCCGGTATGGGATTTTTACGGCATCATGGGGGAATTGGGCTCTTCCAGGACATGGAATGCTAAAGGGTTGATGCGTGGAGATTTGATTCACTTTACGGCAGCCGGATATCATTTAAAAGCTGATTTATTCATGGATGCCTTTGAAAAATGGCTACAGCAAATGGAAAAAAGAAAATACATAATCAATTAAAATACTTCTTTAAAGACCTTTATGGAATCATTGCACCGCATTTTTAGTTTCACACCTATGTCAGCAAATGACCTGGCATTTAACAGACTGGATTTCTGGATTTTCTTCCTGGCGTTCATGGTGCTTTTTAGTTTCCTGCACAAACATCAGCTGGTACGCAGTATGTTTATTACAGTGGCAAGTTTGTTCCTGTATTTCAAAACTTCTGGATTCTTTGTAACACTTTTGGCACTTTCGGTGGTCGTCAATTTCTTGCTTGGGAAATGGATTTTCAAAGTCGAAAGCAAGCCGAGGCGTAAATGGATTATTGCATTTTCCGCAACTTTCAATCTATTTTTCCTGGGTTATTTCAAATATGCCCACTTCTTCACGGAATCCTTCAACAAAATGTTCCATACGGATTTTGAGATCTTCAACTCTTTCGCGCAATGGGGCAATGGGTTCTTCGGCGACGGGACTTTTGAAACAATGATCCTGATGCCGGCCGGAATCAGCTTCTTTACCTTCCAGTCCATCAGTTATGTTGTCGACATTTACCGGAAGGAAATTGCACCGGTAAAGAACTTTTGGGATTACGCGTTCTATGTGACTTATTTCCCACATGTACTTATGGGACCAATCGTTCGTGCACGCGATTTCATTCCGCAGATCTACCAGAAATTCAAACTTACTCAGAAAGAATTCAGCGAATCGGTGTTCCTGATCATGAAAGGACTTTTCAAAAAGATCGTACTGGCCGATTTCATAGCAACCCATTTTATTGATGCAATTGTAGACAATCCGGATGCTTACCCCGGATATTGGAGTATTATTGCCATGTGGGGATATTCCCTTCAGATTTACGGTGATTTCTCCGGTTATACCGACATTGCTATCGGGATTTCCAAATTGATGGGCTTCGAGCTTTTGCCGAATTTCAATTCTCCGTACAAAGCCAACAGTGTGGCAGATTTCTGGAGACGGTGGCACAAATCCCTTGGTTCCTGGCTAAAAGATTACCTGTACATTCCTTTAGGCGGAAACAAAAAAGGGTCCATCGGTACCTTCATTGCAATTATTGTCATTTTCATTTTCCTGATCTTCATTACCGGCTGGTATGAATTAATCTTTGTCTATGTCGGTTTAATGAGCCTATACGGAATTGCCATTCTCATCAGTCCGAAAGTGAAAACATTTATGTATCGTGACCTGAACCTGCTGATTACAATGGTTCTGGGGGGATTGTGGCACGGAGCTTCCCAAAACTTTGTGATCTGGGGGGCCATGAACGGATTGGCTTTGGTGATCTACAACCACTGGAAAAAAGTTTCTCCTTACGAAAAGAGTTCCTGGTGGATAGTTCATTTCTGGAAGATCCTTCTGACCTTCAACTTCATCACCTTTACCCGTATCTGGTTCCGACTGAAAACGGAAGGTGCTCCGACAAAAATGCTGGACCGCATCTTCAATCATTTCGATTACAAATGGGAAACGTTCCAAAAACTAATTGACACTTATTCTCCTGCGCTTTTGATCATGCTGTTAGGATTTTTCCTGCACTGGATGCCTCAAAAATGGAAAGATTTCATGGTTGGAAGTTTCGTGAAAACGCATTATGCGGTGCAAATGTTAATCATTGCTATTTTCGTAGTGATTCTGTACCAGGCCGCTTCCAATTCCTTCCATCCTTTCGTATATTTGGAGTTCTAAAAACAAGTTCAAAAAGGTTCAAAAATTTATTCCCTTTCAGTTTGAACTTTTTGAACGATTGAACATTTTAAACTTTTGAACATGTTACCGGAAGTGCACTTTCAGGATTTGGGACTGATCGATTACCAGGAGGCCTGGGATTACCAGGAGAAACTCTTCGGGGAAACGATTGCCTTAAAAATCGAACGCAGGAATGAGACCAGCACGGAGGAAACCAGGAACCATTTGTTGTTCTGTGAGCATCCGCATGTTTTTACTTTAGGAAAAAGCGGTACGGAAGATCATTTACTCCTGAACGAAACCGGTTTGGAGGAACACGAGGCCAAGTTCTATAAGATCAACCGCGGAGGTGATATCACGTATCACGGTCCCGGCCAATTGGTGGCTTACCCGCTTTTTGACCTCGATTATTTTTTCACCGATATTCACAAATACATGCGTTACCTGGAAGAAGCTGTCATTCAGGTATTGACACATTATGGGATCAAAGGTGAACGTTCCCAGGGTTTCACCGGTGTATGGATCGATCCTGAAAAGCCGACAGCACGAAAAATCTGTGCTATGGGAGTCAAATCTTCCCGCTGGGTAACCATGCACGGAATCGGTTTCAACATCAATTCAAATCTTTCTTATTTTTCTCACATTGTGCCTTGCGGAATTGAAGATAAATCTGTAACTTCCTTGCAACTGGAACTTGGTAGAGCTGTTGATATGCAGGAAGTAAAAGATCTCCTAAAGGAAAAACTAGCCTCCCAATTCGGATTCACTTACGCACAATAGTCATGAAACGCACCCTGCTCAAATGGTTAAAACGAATCGGATGGTTTGTCTTAATCCTCTTTTTATCCGTCAATATTTTTATTCTTCTAAGCGGTCGTTTCTACCTCTACAAAGGAATTTATTACACCTATTTGCAGGGAGAAACTTCACCAACTATCTACGACCTGGACAAGTTTTACAACTCGACAGTCAAAGCTTCCACTAAAAGTGAAGCCTGGAATTTCAAGCTGCTCAAAAATGAAGTACTTGACCAGGAAGATCTGAAATACATGGAAACCTGGCGAACTTCGTCTTTTTTGGTCGTGAAAAATAACCAGGTAATCTATGAGCATTACTGGGATGAACACCATCCGGAAACCGTTTCCAATTCTTTTTCTGCTGCGAAAACCGTGGTCAGTATGTTGATTGGAATTGCGCATGAAGAAGGTGCTATCAAAAGCCTGGATGAACCGGTTTACAAATACATTCCGGAATTTACGGGGAAAGGGAAAGAAAAAATCACCATCAGGCATTTGCTGGCCATGGCTTCAGGGCTGGATTGGACGGAAAGCGGTAAAAATCCCTTATCTGAAAATGCTGAATCCTATTATGGCTGGGATTTGAGAGGATTGGTAACCCGCCAGCATGTGGAACGTGCTCCCGGACAGGAATTTATTTATCAGAGCGGGAATTCGCAGCTGCTTGCTTTTATTCTTGAAAAAGCTACGGGTAAAGACCTTTCGCAGTATGCTTCCGAAAAATTGTGGCAGCCAATCGGTGCGGAGTCCGATGCATTTTGGAGCCTGGACAAGAAAAGCGGTGACGAAAAAGCATTTTGCTGTTTGTACAGCACCACACGTGATTTTGCGCGCATTGGAAAGGTATTGGCCAATCACGGAAAATGGAACGAAAAACAAGTCATTCCGGCTTCCTACTTCGATGAAATGGTCAAAAACCCGGTCATGACAACAGAAGAAGGCGTTCCGAATACACGTTATGGTCTTCATATCTGGACTTATGTAAGTAACGGCCACCCGGTTTATTACTGCCGCGGGATAAAGGGCCAGTACATCATTGCTATTCCGGATGAACAGTTAATCGTAGTAAGAACCGGTCACAAACGTGCTCCGGACACGGATCCTAAAATCCTGGAAAAAGCAAATACCAAAGCAAACCAGGAGAAAATCGGTCATCCATCCGATTTGTTTGAATACATCCGCATGGGAAGAACGATAGCAGCTGCCAACAAATGATTACTTTCATGCTCACAAACAAATGAGCATTGAAAAAATAATGGAACGCAGGGATTACGCTAAAGTTTACCTACCTCTCTTTTTCATTCTCCTGGGCTTCGTGCTTAAGGGACTTTTCCTGGGCTCTAATTCACTGGGGGGAGACGAACCATTCAGTGTATACCATTCGCAACAGTCGCTGGATCATTTATTCGGCATTTTCCAACATGAAAATAATCCGCCGCTGCATTTTTTGCTGCTGCATTACTGGATCAAATTTTTCGGTATTTCTGAAATTGCCGTGCGGATACCTTCCCTTATTTTCAGTGCTTTCACCGTGCTTTTTATTTACCGGATCGGTTTGCGATTCTTCAATCTGCGTGTAGCAGTCATTGCTTCGATTCTATTCACTTTTTCGACTTACCAGGTCCTGTATGCGCATGAAGCCAGAGCTTACGCATTGATGGGGTTCCTGACTGCTGTTTCCATGTTCTATTACCTGGAGATCATTCATTCAAAAAGCAGAAACACCTGGAAAATCTTCTGGTTCCTGCTTGCAAACACTTTGCTGATCTATACGCACTTCTTCGGATTTTTCATCCTGTTCATCCAATTCTTCTTCATCTTGTTCCAGCGAAAACTATTGAAAGCACATTACCGCTTTCTGATCCTTTTCGTGCTTGTCATGCTGATTACCTATTCGCCGTATCTGTGGCTGATATTAAGTCGTTTCTCAAGCGCTGCTGGAGGAACCTGGGTAACACCTCCAGGCGGAATCAATGCTTTGTATGAAATGCTTCGCGCTTTTAGCAATGCACCGGTAACAGCAGTGTTCACATTAGCCGGAATGGGTGTTGGGTTGGTTATTTTAATCATCAAACGCAGGCAAAATCCCAATCGCATTGCAACGAGATTAATCCTATGCTGGTTCTACATTCCGTTCCTGTTTATGTTTGTGATTTCCTTTTGGATTCCCATGTTCCTGGACCGTTACCTGATGTTCGTTTCGATCGGTTTTCCCCTCATGGTTGCTGTTTCCACCGATTTTATCATCCAAAATTCCAAATTCAGGCTTCTGGTCCCGAGTCTGATCTGCCTGTTGTTTCTTGTTACGGTAAAACCCGATAAAACCAACAAACGGGAAGTCAGGGAAACCGTTCAGCTGGTCAAACAACTCCAAAATGACGAAACACTGGTCTTGGTAGCTCCGGTTCATTTTTCGCTCAACTTCATTTACTATTACGACCGGGAATTGTTCAAATACCCGGATATTGAGCTTGCCAAAAAGAAATTGAGTGAACACAATCTTTACTGCATCAACAGCTTGGAAGGTATCGATTACAAATCCGCAAAACGCATTGTTTTGGTAGATGCTGCCAGTAATTTTTCCGCACCGGATAATAACATTCTGAACACATTGAATGCGGAGTTCAAGCAGGTAAACAAACACCACATCGAAGAAATTTTCGATATCTACGAGTTTACGTCCAAATAAACCATTCTCCGGAAACGTTGAAGTAGAATAAGCAGCAAATGATTAACTTTGCAATCCAAAATCGATTGAAGCAATGCGCGAAGAATTAAAAGG
>DJFP01000210.1:22116-22488 GCA_002432565.1 Flavobacteriales bacterium UBA5869 | reverse complement strand
GAGCAGCGTACCGGTCCGTTTTGCGGTGGACAGTTGGCCGCTGCATTTGCAGCTGTAAAAGGACCCCAAACTGCAAAATCATAATCGGAGTTTCCGCTCGGATTAATTCTGAACGACAAGGAACCGCCTGTTTGAACATTGATGTAATACCAGGAAGACTGATGCTCAGTACCCAGGCATCCGCTGTTGCCATTGGTCAATTCCTGCACCCCATAACCAGAGCTGTTTCCGGGAAGGGAAGTGTTGTTGCAAATTTGTTGTGCGGCCCCGCAATTGGTACCCCCAACCTTCTCCCTTATTTCAATCGGTCCCTTTGACTTAACAATATTTTCAAACGGAATTCCGGAAATGGTGCAAATTGAATCAATATAA
>DJFP01000210.1:12841-22109 GCA_002432565.1 Flavobacteriales bacterium UBA5869 | reverse complement strand
GTATCAGGAATATGATCTTCGATCATCGTGAGGTACATTTTGCTGTCTGCTCCCGATCCAGATAAACCGATTTTGTACTGGGATTGCGAAAATAAGGAATGAGCAGTTAAGGCTAATAAAATTAGCAGGATTGGTCTCATTTGCAAGAATCAATTAAGTTGTTGTAAAAATTTCAGAGTGCAAAAATACTGCTTGGTTTCCTAACGAACCTGAAATTTAAGTTAAAAAGGATAAATGGTATGTTTAATTGATTAAAACGAAGGTTCTAGCGAAAATTTAGCAAATAAACGTTGGATTCGAACTTGTGCAAATTCACAGCATGTTTAAATTACTGCCAGGAGTGATTTTTGTCAACAAAAAAGGAACCTATCGGCTCCTTTTTACACATTTTATATCCTTTGTATTAATGCTTAAAATGTCGGTTACCGGTGAATACCATGGCAACTCCATTCGCATTGCAATAATCGATCGATAATTCATCTTTAATTGAACCCCCGGGCTGCACAACAGCAGTTATCCCCGCATTGTGAGCTATTTCAACACAATCCGGGAACGGGAAGAATGCATCTGATGCCATTACCGCGCCTTTCAAATCGAAACCGAATGATTTAGCTTTTTCAATAGCGTGTCGCAATGCATCTACACGGGATGTTTGTCCGGTTCCGCTTGCAAGCAGCTGACCGTTTTTGGCTAACACAATTGTGTTTGATTTAGTGTGTTTTACCAGTTTATTGGCAAAGATCAAATCTTCTACTTCCTGGGCTGTAGGGACCGAATTTGTTTTAGATTCAAAATTCGCTGCCGTTTCGGACAACATATCTTTATCTTGTTCCAAAACACCGTTCAATAACGTTCTGAACTGACGCTTCGGAAGCTCTACTTTCTTTTGAACCAACAGAATTCGGTTCTTTTTACTTTTTAGTACTTCCTCTGCATCTGCATCAAATCCGGGTGCAATAACGACCTCACAAAACAGGTCATTGATCAGGTTTGCAGTTGCCAGATCAATTTTACGGTTTGCTATTAAAATTCCTCCGAATGCCGAAGTAGGATCCCCGGCCAGTGCATCCGCATAGGCCTGGGCCAAAGTTGAACGGGTTGCCAAACCACATGCATTGTTATGCTTCAGGATAGCGAACGTCGGATCATTGTTTTCAAATTCAGCCATTAATTGAACTGCAGCATCCACATCCAATAAGTTATTGTAGGAAAGTTCTTTTCCGTGAAGCTGATCAAACATGGCCGAAAAATCTCCGTGGAACCATCCTTTTTGATGCGGATTTTCACCGTAACGCAAAGATTGGCTTTCCAAAATACTTTGTTTGAACACAGGTGTTTCTTCTTCATTAAAATAATTGAAGATATGTGTATCGTAATGGGAAGAAACCATGAATGCCTTTTTTGCAAAATGCTTTCTTTGTTCAATCGTTGATGAAGCTCCCTGTGCATTCAGGATGTCCAAAAATTCCGCGTACTGATTTACGGAAGGAATAATCACAACATCGTTGTAATTTTTCGCAGCCGCACGAATCAAAGAAATTCCACCGATATCAATTTTCTCGATGATGGATTGGTGATCAGCGCCCGATTCAACAGTTTCTTCAAAAGGATACAGGTCTACAATTACCAGGTCAATAACCGGAATATTGAATTGTTTTGCCTGATCCAAATCTGACTGAAGGTTTCTTCTATGAAGAATTCCACCGAAAATTGCCGGATGCAATGTTTTTACACGTCCGCCAAAAATTTCAGGATAAGAAGTCATGGATTCTACCGGTATAACGGGAATTCCCAATCCTTCAATAAACGTTTGTGTTCCACCTGTAGAATAGATGCTTACGTTTTCTTCATGCAGTTTACGAACAATTGGCTCTAAACCATCTTTATAATAAACTGAGATTAAAGCTCCTGTAATTTTCTTTGTGCTTTCCATATATCAACTTTGTTCTCCGATCAACCTGATTCGAGGGCGCAAAAGTACTGATTTTAAATGGAAAAACGTTGTAGTTTACTCTTTAATTNNNNAATTATCTGAATCCTTTTCTCCTGGTTTTAAATAACGCGTTATTCAGGTTGGTATAACTGATCGAGAATTCCAGACTTCCACCTTTATATCCGTATCTCAGAGCAGACAAGGTAAGGTCATAAGAAACCCCAAAATGGAATCCTCTCCAGTCAATCTGCATGGTCGGTGAAATCGCATCTCTCAAACGGGTATAAACACCAAGCCCGATGAATGCATCCTGGCTAAATCCGGTAATTTTACCCCCATCCTGGAAACGTCTTCGTAAGATTAGTCCCAAGATCGATTCGTAATGACCGCCCTGTACGAATTGTGCAAATTGTGCATCAAATGCCATCTTTGAACCCGGAATATCCATTGAATACTTGAGCATTCCGACGTATTTTCGGGCAAGCTGCTCCGAAGATCCCGTACGAAAACGCATAGCAGGAGCATTTAAATGATAACCGGCAAAACCAGCCTGGAATTTAACATCGTTGTTCCTCGCAAATGAACTCTGACCTCCATCAAACTGGTAGAAAAGTCCTGCCGAAGCATCCAGGTAAATAAAAGAGCTTAAGCTACCGGTTTCACCACTTAACAATGTCGGATCATATGCGTTATTACCATTCCATTGAGAATCATAGAGCAAGCGCGACATATTTCCGGTTCGGTTACCAACTCCACCCTGGATTCCCAAAGAAAGCTGGCTTCCATTGCCCACGGGAAGTATTCCCGAAACGGCTACCGACCCTGTCTGTAATCCATATCCGGAATTCCCCGCAATATCATTGTAGAATTGAACACCAACTCCCAAATGTGCTTTCTGTTTTCGATCGCTCTTGAAAAAATTGGCATCTGCCGCCAACCCTGTCGTCATATACGTTGTACCTCCTCCCAGCCACTGATTTCGATGTTGAACTGCTATTCTCTCCCAGCCGTCATAAACCCCAACCGCACCGGGATTGAGTAAATTAGGAGCCTGGAGAATCTGAGTTACATGAAAATCCTGGGCACTTGCTGACAGAGCAGTCAAAAATGCAAGTGCCGTTAAAATCCTTCTTCTCATGATCATTATCTTGTTACGGTAATATTACCGGTATATTTTTCTGTTCTGCCATCCGAGAATGTTACATCTGCTTGGTAAGCATATACACCTGTATTCAATTTCACCCCATTAAAGATTCCATCCCATTTGAATGCAGGATCTGAACTCATAACCATGCGGTTACCCCAGCGGTCGTAAACATACCAGGTAAACGACACTACGTCTCTACCGATTCTTGGTCCCAGGTAATCATTCAAGCCATCTCCGTTCGGTGAGAACGCTGTTGGCATGTGGAAGCCATTGAAACAACCTTCTCCTACCGGATTCGGATCACATCCATCCAACGGATTGGTTCCGTCTGCAATTTCCTCTCCGTCATTGATCCCGTCTCCGTCCGTATCCGGATTATTCGGATCTGTTCCGTATTGAGCTTCCGAGCCATCCAAAATACCATCACCATCGGTATCGATATTACAAGCAGGTGTAGCATTCGGCGGATCACACGGATCCAAAGGATTTGTCGTGTTCGTTATTTCATCTCCATCGTTAATTCCGTCCCCGTCTGTATCCGGATTTACAGGATCGGTTCCGGCAGTTGCTTCATCGGAATTGGTTAATCCGTCGCCATCCTGGTCACAAGGACCGGCATTTGGATTCGGGATACAAGGATCAGTATTTGCAGGATCGGTTTCATCATTGACTCCGTCACCGTCCGTATCCGTTGTACTTGATTCCAATCCGTCAATAACTCCATCCCCGTCGGTATCCGTTGGATTTGATGGATCAGCACCAATCTCCACACAATCATTTTCACCGTCTCCGTCCGTATCCGGGTTATTCGGATCTGTCCCGGCAGCGATCTCATCTACATTCGTACATCCGTCACCATCCAAATCCGGGTTATCGGAAATAAATACTGCAGTAATAGTAACAGGTGCTGCAATATCCATTGAGTTTGTATCCTGCGTAATTGGTGCTGTTAAAGTGTTTGCGGTGTATTCCCAATGGTCAAATACAAATCCTGTAAGCGGACGTGCAATTAAATTCGTTTGAATTCCCCCGAAATAATTCGCGTTCCACGGATAAGTCGGTGCCCAAATTGAGTTCACTTTAACTTCTCCGGAGTTTGCAGGACTAACGGTTACCACCACCGCATTCGGACCGGTAACCTGGTAACAATCCGTCATACCCTGGTTCAGAGCCGTACATCTCAGGTTAATAAAATCCCTCATTGCCTGTACATTTGCCTGCCAACCGGCAACCGATCCTCCCCATCTGGTGCAATGTGCCGCCATTTCCGGAGCAATCTGGTTCACCATGCTGTCCAGCAAGTTATTCATGTACGGACAGGAAAAATGAGTGTTGACCAGGTCAATGTATCTTGAAATGTAATATTGTTCTACCGTTGGGTTCTCATTGATCAGCTTCTGGATAATATTTGTATGTCCCTGCCCACCGGGATTAGGAAGATTTTCTACGTTACACGGATCAGCATTCGCGCTCGGATCGGGAATATTCGTGAAATTGATATAATGACCGAAACAAGCATCCATATCCCAAAGAATATAGCGCCATTTCTTTTTATCCCCGTTCGGATCCATTCCGCGCCACCAACCGGTGTTCCAGTTTAACCAATCCTGGCTGACAATGTATGAGTTGATCACAAAATAGTCTACCAAAGACTCCCAATTCAACAAGCTGTCTACATAATTGAAGTTAGCCGCAACCCCCATGTTGTTTGTGTTGACATAGTTTCTCAACGCATTCCAGGCAGGGAGTGCATTCGGTGCCCCGTATTCTTCCCAGGTAGCACCCCAGGTTTTCAAATACTGCAGATTATACTTATCCTGGTCATAATAATGTTTGGTAAAATCCGCATCATCTGCTTTTTCACGCAATTCATATACTCCCCAGTATTGCCCGTTCAAATAAACAACACATGGTCTCCAGGTACGCTCATCCAGTTTAAGATCCGCGCGCTGTGATAAAGTATGTACAAACGCATCACGGATGTGTGCTCCTCCGGTTTCAAACGGATAATTATCACTTGCAGCAGGCTTCAGGATAAGACGCTGAAATTTATCGCGGTTTACAAAAGGGAAAATCTGATGCTCAATCTCATGATCGTATCCGTACTGGTCTCTCATAATATAGTCAAAACCTCTCTGCGGATAAGCCCAGGAGTCATTTCCATGTTTGTTAAACTGTCCTTCTCCTCTACCTGCAAACGATTGGTCCGCTTCCCACAATTCAAAAAATCCCTGTGGTTCTATTTGCGTTCCGGCCAATAGTGTTGCTACAGAATTGGAACCTGCTCCGGCAATGGATACAATAGGAACCGTATGATTTACATTCATGAAATAAGTTCCTGACATGGTGAAACTTGATTCATTGGTAGAAAACGCTTTTGCTCTTAATACTGTTGTAGCCGTGATAGCAACCGGTCCCGCATAAAGCGTTGAAGTGGTCGTTGGAACAGATCCGTCAGTGGTATAACGAATGGTTGCAGTTGCATCCGAACAGGTAATTGTAACGTTTTGAGTGGATGTATAGAATCCCGGTGCTACACTGAAAGCCGGTGTCGGAGTATAAAAGTTAACACCACCTGCATTCGCTGCGCCGGGAGTTGGCGTTAAAAACAATCTCCAGGTGGCTGACCCGTTTGTTTGACGGCCGATCGAATGGTTTTGTTTGGTCATCTGGGTAATTTCTACGAAATCCACCGTTACATTGGCAGGACTGGTTAAGATAATCCATTCATTGCTGGTTTGTGCCAAATTAAAATTCGGATGGTACTGAGCACCTGAAACCAAATTCCTGCCACTACAATAAACCATTTTATAACCTCCGGCAGCTATTGATCCGGAAGGGATTTGCCACTTCTGCGGATTTCCATCATTATCTGACAAATAGTACCCGGTGAGGTCGACCGGAGTTGCTCCTGCATTGTATAATTCAACCCAATCTTCGTATTCACCGAATGCATCGGTCGGACCATTGATATTGGAACACGAATATTCATTGATATAAACCTGAGAATTTGCCCGAGTGGTTAGCAAAATAAGGAACAGGAAACAAGCTGTTTTAAAGAGAGGTAGCAATTTCATGTATAGTTTTCATTTAAAGAGTGTATAATTTTACGAATCTTTTATGTTATATTCCAAACACTAGACGTAATATTTCACGAAAAGTGGCTGGAAAGTTCATTTTTATTTTGTAATTCCTTGTTCCAGAGGTATTATTTGATTAAAATTCTCTTAATATTGTGGCTCTATAAAACCAGACTAATGAAAAAACTAATTTTTGGAATTGCTCTTCTCTCCGCAATTTCAGCATGTAAAAAAGTAGAAGGTGACGGTGGTCGTGCATCTATTTCCGGAAATGTAATGGTCAATGAAAAATTGCGTATCAATGGTGTGGTTACAGATACTGTAAGCTATGTCGGGGCGAAAGAAGACCTTTATATTATTTATGGTGATGGCGACGCTATGTATGACGACAAAATTGAAGTTTCCTATGACGGATCTTTCAAATTTGAATTTTTACAGCCAGGAACTTACACGATTTTCGGGTACAGCGAAATTTTCCACCCGGGAAACAACGTTCCTAATAACGACGATGATTACAAGACTTTAGAAGTTGTCAGTAAAACGGTAACCATCGGCAAAAAGGAAAACGCTGATATCGGAACGATTACATTAATGAAAAACTAAATGAAGTCCTTATTCATTGCTGTTCTTTTCATTACGCCTTGTTTTTTTGCGTGGAACCAGCAGAGTACCAGAGGACAATATTGGTTCAGCGCAGGTGTAAAACGTGAGCTCAAGCACGATATTGATGTAAACCTGAATACAAATCTGCGGCTGAATAATTTCGGTCAGTTGGCTACTTTATACCAGGAAGCAAGTTTGAAATATACCAAATTGGATTGGTTCAGACCTTCTATTGAGTACCGGATTATCACGGATTATGATGAAAACAGGAATTATGACAACAGCCATCGGTTGAATTTCAATGCGGATTTCCGCCATAAGGTCCAGCAGATCAAGTTCGGAGCCCGTGTGCGTTATCAGATGTTAATCGGGGGATTTACTACAACCGGAGGAGATCTTGACCCGGCAATTCGTATAAAACCGCACGTGGAATGGGATAAACCCAAATCCAAAATCACCCCGGGGGTTGGCGTAGAGTTTTTCTATAACCCCATAAATGAGCCGTTTGGTCGTACCTGGAATCGTATTCGTTATGGCCTAAAACTGGATTTCAATCTTCCCGGATCGAATGAACTTGGTTTTACTTATTATTACGGTCAGAGATTCAATTCCAAAAATAATTACAACGAGCACATTCTTTCTTTGGAATATACCTTCGAGTGGAAAAAAGCCAAGAAGAAGAAAAAGAAAGATGACGATGCATTGGAAGAGGATATTGAATACCCTGAATAGAAATATGTTCAAAAAAGTTTAAAGGGTTTAAAAGTTCAAGGTGAAAGTCTCAAAAGAATCATATTTGAACTTTTGAACCCTTCTGTTTTGAATTTCCTTAGAAAAGCACATCCCTGCGCTGACTGTCCAGCTTCAGAAGGATAAACAAAAGCATGGAGAAAGACATCAACGATGATCCTCCGTAACTAAAGAACGGAAGTGGAATTCCAATCACCGGTGCCAACCCGATATTCATACCGATATTCACCGCGAAGTGATAGAAAACGATCATCGCCACGCAATAAGCATACACCCTGTTGAAAGTGGAACGNNTGTCGTTCGGCAATAACAATGATCCGGAACAACATTCCCATAAACAGGAATACAATGACCAGGCTTCCCATGAAACCCCATTCTTCGGCAAGCGGGCAAAAGATAAAATCCGTTTCACTCTCGGGAACGTGGTTTGAACGCACACTTGCAACGCTTGCTTTTTTATACCCTTTTCCGAATAAACCTCCGGAACCTACAGCGGCCATTGCACGGTTTCGGTTGTAATCCTTTCCGTCATCGTCCTTGCGCAATCCTAAAACCAATTCGATCCGGTCTTTCTGGTGTTGTGCCAAACTTGAAAAAGAAAAGTTTACAGTAGTTGAAACGGCCACTGACAAAAGCCATCCGGTAATAATTACGAGAAGCACCCTTCTTTGTTCGCGTTTAGAAGAAACCCAGCGCAAGATCAAATACGCTACCAAAGCAATCACCGTAATTACCGTAATTACTCCGTAAAATCCCGGGATTAAAACTCCCTGCATAAATGTGAATTCGTACTTATTCCCGCTCATTAGAAGTGTCACGATAGACAAAAACACCACGTAGAACAAAATCGGGATAAAGTGACTACCCACCCAAGTGTCTTTAAAACGAACTCCGGGAATCAGGTTCACCACTTTTAGGACCAGCGGATCGAAGGTAATTCCTTCGCGGTACATCACGAAAAAGAACGAAGTAAATACTACAAAAGTCCCTGCATCCGGTTGCAATAAAATCAGTATCATCGGGACCATCACGATAGCCAATGCAATAAACACTGTCTGCACGTTCTGGTTTTTCACATTTACGGTTGAGATATAACGCGATAAAGCAATGGCTGTACCGATCTTCATAAACTCGGCAGGCTGGATTCCCATAGAACCAATTCCCAGCCAGGCTCGCGCACCATTGATAGGTGGAGTGAACAATACAACAATCAGCAGGGAAAAACAAAACAGGTAAATCGGGACTGCAAATTTTCGATAGATATCTGAATCGATCAGGAATACGAGAAATCCGAGAAAAATAGAAATTCCCACCCACATAATCTGTTTCCCGTATTTTTGTGAAAAGTCGAAAATATTGGGATGGTCCGGATCATACGCCGCCGAATAAACGTTCGCAATTCCCATACCCAACATGATGATTACTATTGAAAGCAACCACCAGTCTACGTGCTGTGTCAGGGAATCTTCTCTTCTCATTTCTTTTCTTTACCGCTAATTCTGTTTTTCTAAACTAATGCTCTTTGTTGAACTGCACACAAACTGCGTTTGCTCTTACTTTTTCTTCTTAGGACGTGCTTTCATATTCAACAAATTCGCATTCACGATCATCTGTTCTTTTGCTTTGTCTTTCACTTTGCGGTGAATGTATTTTTCCATCATCAGGCTGGCTGTCGGAGCAGCCCAAACACCTCCGAAACCAGCATTTTCGATAAATACAGCAATCGCGATTTTCGGATTTTCCATGGGAGCAAAA
>DJFP01000210.1:8877-12810 GCA_002432565.1 Flavobacteriales bacterium UBA5869 | reverse complement strand
GCTCTTCGCATTCCTTCAATGACCGGTTCGTAGTGAACGGCATCTACTTTTGTTCGATGGATTTTCTTAAACTGCGGAAGCGGACCCTTGTTTCCGATGGAACGAACAAAATGGGGGGTGTAATACCATCCGCGGTTTGCTATGATCGCTGCAATATTGGCCATCTGGAGCGGTGTTACTTTTACCTCTCCCTGTCCGATAGAAATGGAACGAATAGTAGAAAACGCCCACGTATTGTGTCCATACCATTTATCGTAATAAGCTGAATTCGGGATCAAACCGGAGCGCATTCCCGTAACATCTGTTTCAAACTGGCTTCCCAGTCCAAAGCTCATGATGTAATCATACCAAATATTCAAACCGATCTCGGCATCCGCAAAAATAGAACGCTTTTTACCCTGCTGGATAATCCGGCGCATGACATAATAGAAATACGGGTTGCAGGAATTCTTAATTCCATCCGGCAGGTTATTCGCATTCGGGTGATTGTGGCACCCCACCATAGATTTGGTACATGGGAACCCGGATTCCGGGGTGATTACTTTTTCCTGTAATCCAATCAATGACTGAAGCAGTTTGAAGATCGATCCCGGAGGATATTCCGCGGCCAAAGGTCTTGGATACAGCGGTTTTCCTTCATCCAATAATAGTTTGGGATAATTTTTCCCGATATTTCTTCTTCCAACCAGGATATTCGGGTCAAAGCTCGGAGCGGAGACCAGTGCCAGGATTTCTCCCGTTTTGGGCTCAATTGCAACAATACAGCCGCGTTTGTTCTGCATCAGTTTTTCACCGTAAACCTGCAGCTGAATGTCCAATCCAAGATGCAAAGCCGGACCTTGTTCTGCAAGTGTATCATACTTTCCTCCCGCATACGATTCAATGGCATTATTCAAAGCAGAAGTTACCACATATTTGATTCCTTTTTGTCCGCGTAGTTCTTTTTCGTAATAGCGCTCAATTCCTGCTCTTCCGATCTGGTCACCCCGTCTGTAGAAAGCATCTTCCTCCAATTCTTCTTTTGTTACCTCGTTCAGATAACCAAAAATATTTGCCCCACCCGAATACGGGTAGCTTCTCATGGAGGTTAAATCTTCATAGAAACCAGGGAATCTCTCCAAATGGGGAGCAATGCGTGTAATTTCATCGATCGTTAATTCCTTAATGAACGGATAGGCACGCTGAGGCTGATAATTATCCTGGTATTTGTTAATGTTCTTATTGAAGTATCTTCCTTCTCCTTTTTTGATCTGGTAGAAACGGTCTTTTACTTCCTGCTTCGTCCAGCCAACCAGTTTTGCGAAGGCTACCGTATCAAAATCGTGAATATCCTCCTCTTTCATCATCAGGTTATAGTAACTTCTGTTGGTTACCACTTTCTTATCATGCCGGTCAAAAACAATTCCGCGCGGAGGAGTGATTTCTTTTCGTTTCTCTGCAATTTCCTGCGCCCGCAATTTCCAGGAATCATCCACCACCTGCATGAAAAACAAGCGGATCAAATAAATGGCCCCGACCAGGATAAAAAACACCAGAATCACATATTTTCTTCCATCCAGATTCATCGTACAGCCTTTTTGTTAGAGACGAATATAAATTGCACCAATAGACTTAATAAAAAGGAACTCGGTACACTTAATCCGATCTTGATCAGGATCCAGATAAATTCATTCAATTTGAAGGATTCGATTGTAAAGAACCAGATGTGATGGATCAATAGTAAACTTCCGTACGCATAGAGGAACCAGCGTCCGCCCATGGAATAGACATTCACAGACTCCACACTTTCATACCCGTCTCTCGGTGAAAGCCACTTGAAGATAATCGGACGGAAAAAGGCCATAATTACCGCACTGGACGCGTGCAGTCCGAAGGTATTTGAAAAGGAATCGATCACTAATCCGAAAGCGAAACTAAGAAGCATCAGGGGTACNNAATCCCGGCTCCAGGTTGTTCAATATCAATGCCTGGAACAGTGCAAATAATACGAAACGAATGCTATTTAAAACAAAACTATTCACTTACAACTCATCTTCTTCTTTATCCGGCGGAATTTTTCCTTCCAGTTCTCTTAATTCGTCCAGCATCACATTCTTGATCACGTAAACGTGTTGAATGGTACGGAAATCTTCTGCAATTCTAACCTGCAAATCCCACAATGGTTTCCCTTCGATGGATTTGCGTTTGGTAATTACTCCGACCGGTATTCCTTTCGGGTAAATTCCCGAACCTCCGCGCGTAATAACCTTCGTGAATTTTTTGATTGAGATATCGTTGGAAATTCCTGAAATCTGGCAGATTTTCGGGTTTATCCCATCCCACTTCAACAATCCGAAAGCACCACCATCGCGCATACTGACGTCCACGTTGATATTTTTAGAAAGAATTGTTTTTACAACCGAATAGGATTCTCCTACCAGGTGAACAATCCCCACAACTCCCTTGGAAGAAATCACTCCCCATCCTTTTTGGATTCCGTGATTTTTTCCGATATCGATCGTCATATAATTATTCCGTTTATCATACGTATTGTTTATCACGGATGCCGCCATATACAAATACTGCTGCTGATAATTGGTGTCCTCGATCTGGATAAGCTCCCGGTCGATTTTATAATTGGAAAGTTTGAGTTTCTCTCTAAGCCGGGCATTTTCCAACTCCAATTTCCGGTTTGTACCTTCGAGATTAAAATGCTTCGCGACCGAGTTTCGCATTTCAAACAGCCTCCCGTTTATTTGCGAAGCACTGGAAAAAACCTGCAGACGGGCAAACTCAGAATATTGGATATACGCAGAAAGCGCTGCAACTTGCAGCAAAACAAAGACCAAAAAGATCTGAAATCGTTTGAAAAAAGCAATCAAATTGCGCATGCCACAAAATTAGTTAGATAAACGATTTTCCAACCCGTGAAATCAAATTTTATTTGACAATGTAAATTAAAAAATCGAAAGTGACACTCCAAAAGCTAATGCGTTGATTTTATCACTCTTACTGCTTCTAAATTGTGGTGCCAGGGTGTAGTCTGCAAACAAGGCCCAATTCCGGATTCCTATCCGCATGTGAACACCGTAAACCAGTCGATTTACATCCGGCAATGTTCGATCTTTTACGGCATGTTTGTGTTCAGGCCAGACCTTCTGGAAAGTTTGAAGCCGGTAGCCTATCGAACCTCCGATATGTATTTTGAAATGCTGCCATTTCGGGCTGCGGAAACGAAATTCGACCGGAAGAGCAAGTATGTGGTTCCCGAAAGTGTTCTTACGGTAATTCGAGTAACTAGAATCGGCATAAAAGTGTGTGAAGGAATTGCTGCTATCTGCAAAAAACAACCCTTTCGGACCTGTCTTTTGGTATTTGTAAGCCAATCCTATTCCCAATGAAACGGTATTCCCGTTGGTAATCGGAATGTCCCACATCGTATTGATATTGCAGCCAAATGATCTCCATGGGTTGGATTTGATACTTCCCGACCTCATCAGTTGATTGTAAGTCACGTCAATGATTAAACGGTCGTATTTTCTCAACTTACCGGGTTTGGCAGGTCTCCAGCCTGTATTGTACCAGAAAATTCCCGGCCGGTGCCCCGAAACTAAGCTTGAGTCCTTCCCCTGAGGCTGTGCCAGGCCTTGAAAAGAAATTAAAAGAAATACGATTAATAGTTTAAGAAATCTCATTTTCCAAGCGATATTGTTCCCATTTCCAGGCATCTAAAATAGCATCTTCAATGGTTCTTTCCGTGTTCCAGTTTAAAATTTTCTTTGCTTTCGATACATCTGCAAATAATGCGTCGACATCTCCCGGTCTTCTTTCGCCAAAACGGTAATTAAGCGGTTTCCCGGTTGCTTTCTCGAACAACTTGACCAATTCAAGTACGGACGTTCCTGTTCCTGTTCCCAAATTGAAAACATCATACAGCCCATCAAACTGATGTGA
>DJFP01000210.1:0-8868 GCA_002432565.1 Flavobacteriales bacterium UBA5869 | reverse complement strand
GTAATGTACGGCAGCACGTTATTGGGCGGTCCAAGAGGCATTTCACCCAATTTCCCGCTTTCATGTGCTCCTATCGGATTGAAATAACGCAGAAAAACAGGTCTTAACTCGGTTTTCGAAGCAATATCTATGAGTATCTGCTCAGCCATCCATTTCGTCCACCCATAGGGTGAATTCGGTTTCCCGACCGGCATTGTTTCTGTTAAAGGCTCCAGGGCATTTTCTACTCCATAAACCGTGCAGGAAGAAGAAAAAACGATCTTATTTACCTGGAACTCTTCCATGCAGCTCAACAAATGAATGAGCGAAATGAGGTTGTTATCGTAGTAATGAAGGGGTTTTTCAACGGATTCTGCAACTGCTTTGAATGCAGCAAAGTGAATAACGCCCGCAATTTGGTGCTTTTCAAATACAGAGCGAAGAAACGCTTTGTCACGCATATCTCCTTCGTAAAAAACACATTCCTTTCCACTGATTAAGTGAATCTGCTTAACAATGGATTTGCTCGAATTGGAACAATTGTCCAAAATAATCGGAGTATACCCCAATTCAAATAACTCTACCACGGTATGCGAACCGATAAAACCAGTTCCGCCGGTAACCAGGATTTCTTTATTTCCAATCATGTGATGTAAAGGTATGAAGAAAAAACATTCCGCCGCCGAAGAGAAAGTCTGAAGTCCTGCTGGCATTCGTGCGGAAGAATAATCTTTTAATTTTCGGTTGCAGCCGGCACTTCTTTATTGCCCCCAAGCATTTTCAGCACCTGAACAAGGTCGATAATTTTGAGTCCGAAAACCAAAGCCATCCACAATAACCCGATTCCAAGAACATAATACAATTGGTTCCATTGGAATTTGATTTGCAGGAACATCACAATGATCAGGCAGGTGCTGAGGATCATCAGTTTCAGCCAGGTATTGGATGCCAGGTGGTGTTTCATCCGGTAACGGACAACCAGGTACTGCAGTACACCCAAGGTGGACTGTGCTACCAGAGAAGCAATTGCTGCCCCGACCGCACCGAAGAAAGGGACCAGAACCACGTTCAGGATCGACATGATAATCAGTGAAAGAAAAGCGATCTGGTTCATGGTGCGAAGTGATCCGTTGGCTGTTAAAAGCGTTCCGAAAACCACCGTGAAACACATTGGAATGAAGGTTATAGAGTGGAAAATCCAGGCATTGTAGGAATACCAGTTTGCATCATCGTACAATTTGTCAAACAAAAACTCCTTGATNNCCGATAGTCAGTGTAATCATAAGAATTCCACCCGAAAACAGGATGTTCAGTGCAGTTGTCATGATACCCGTTGTGGAGGTGTTATCTTTCAGTACGCGCGAAAAAACCGGCAATAAAATACTTCCGAAAAGCACTGCAAACATCCAGCACGCATCCAACAATCGGAAACTTTCGGTGTAATAAGAAACCTGTTTGGTCCCGTTCGGGTGTAATTTTTCAATAAAAACAGCGTCCAATCGGGAAGTAAGCATCATGATGATTACCAAAATGGCGTATGGATAGGACTGGCGGAAAATTGCCTTGAAAAAATCCGTATCCCATTGGATTTTAGGAAATGCAACTATCTTGAGGTAGAAAAAAGTAGCTACCAGTAACGAAAACCCGGAAGAACCCACAAAAGCAGCAACGAACCATTTCAGGGAAACAGGCTCAACCAAAGTGGTGTAGATCAAAAGTCCCCCGAGAATAAAGTAGACAGAACGCTCGGATACGGAAAGAACCGCATCCAGTCCGAATTTCAACAAACCTCCCGTGTACGCACGCACGTAATTTACCGTAATAATACTGATCTGGTGCATGATCAACGCACCTAAAATCCACAGTCTTTCGACCGGAAAGCGGAGTATAAAGAATAAACAAGCAGTCCAAAGAACATAAATAAGCACCAGGATCAAACGGAATGTAAACAGACGGTTGCTGTATTTATGGATCATGTGCGGATGCTGCGCAATCATGCGTGTCATGAAATTGGTAATTCCCATATCCAGCAGCATGGAAAACAGGAAGGTAAAGTTGAGCATGGTTTGGAAAACTCCGTATGAGCTTGCCCCCAGTTCATTCTGCATCTTAATGTCGACCAGGAAAATCGTAGCGGGCTTAACCAGTAAATTCAATAACAGCGTAATGCCTAATCCTCTTAAAAACAGTTTTTGCATTAGCCGTAGTTATTCTGCGATGAAAATGAAGTTTTGCGTGTGATGTTTGGATGAATCAAACGGAACTATCTGGTTGTTCTCGCCCACAAAAATGGAATAGCTNNGCGTAAATGATCGGTTTATTGGATGTAATAATCCGGCTTGCACCTTTCAGTGCAAAATATTCAAAATTCTCAATATCGATTTTAATGGCCTGCACCGCCTGACCGTTCAAAACGTTGTCCAATTTATCCAATTGCACGTCCACTTCTTTTCCTTCGTTCCATTCCGTAATGGTTTCGTGTTTGATGTGACTCAGGCCCTGCATAATCGTTTGACCGTTTACAGGGAGTACCATTTTTGCAGTTCCGGATTCGTCACCCAGGGCGATTTCGTGGATTTTTGTTTTTTTCAGCTTGAATTTTGCGATAATACGCTTCAGAACACTCACATTTGCCGGCATGGGCTCAAAAGCATGGATCGTCGTATTGGGAAGGCTGCTTGCCAAATGAACAGTCATAATTCCCAGGTTCGCACCAATATCCAACACATCCCCTTTCCCATCTTTCAATAATGACAGAAAGGTGAAAAAATCGTTTTCTTTTTTGTCTGAACGAAGGGTCCTGATTTTATACAGCGCGAAGACATACAGATAGGTGTGTAACCCCAACAATTTCTGTAAAATATATTTAACGCTGTTCTTCATTTCCACTAAGATGCCGCGAAGTTAGGAAAAGTTGGAAAGAAGGCGTCTGTTTATTCCGGAAATTTTGGATAAATGTGCCGTTTACCCTTATAAATGAAGCGAATGAGATACAAGCTGCTTTAGATTAAGTACCAAAAACCCACCTTTCTCTAATTACTCATTCATTTTTGCACTTCCGGGTACAAGATTTCCCCCCGAAAGAGATAGTTTCCTTTCCGGCCTCGAAAAAAAGAGTTGTTTCCTCCTGCTCCAAATAAAAAATGATGCGCTTGTTTTTGTCATCCAGGAATCCTTCTGCCCGTACCGGCATTTCTTCCGAATCCGCGGGAATCACTAATTGAAACTGGAAATTACTCTTCGGAACGATTTGAAGGAACTTTCCTCCCTCTCCGTCCCAATGCCCTACAAGTTTGTCTGTAAAATCATTAGCTGTAAGAGTCTCATAGACATCTGTAAAGGAGTCTCCCCAAATAGAATAGTTCAATACCAGCGAATCTGTTGTCTGTTTTTTGATTCGATAATCCGTTCTTTGTACTTTTCCGGTTCTTTTCGAGCGGATTTCCACGTATAAATGATCTCCTTTCGCCCACCATTTTTCTCCGGTAAACCCATCGTAGTTCAATAACTTCAACTCTCCGTTCTGTCTGAACTCGTAACCGTCATAACCGCCCATTTTATTGTCGACCAGCCAAACTTTGTAGCACAGGGAATCATCCAGAAACTTTTTGGGCAGGTTCGATTGGGCATTTCCCCAACAGGTCAGTAAGAAACTAAAAATAAACAGGCAACGAGTTTTCATTAAAATCGGATTGGGAACTAAAAGTAGTATTCTATTCTACGAACTCGGAATTCTTAGCAATATTTAAGAATGAAAATCTTCCGTTTTATTCCCGTTACTGAAAAATTCGGAAATACCTCCTTTCCGAATAAACAATAGTTTGTAACTTCGACGCAATGCGCATCGGAATCAATACCCGTTTCTTGCTTTCTTCCAAAATGGAAGGTTTCGGCTGGTACACGTATGAAGTGGTAAAACGCCTGGTGGAAAACCACCCGGAACACGAATTCATTTTCTTTTTCGACCGGCCATATGATCCGAAATTTGTCTTTGCTGAAAATGTCACTCCGGTGGTTTTATTCCCGCCTGCCAGGCATCCGGTTTTATTCGTGTGGTGGTTTGAATATTCGGTCAAAAAAGCATTGAAAAAATACGACATCGACCTGTTCTATTCTCCCGACGGATATTTGTCTCTCAAATCCAATGTCCCGCAAGTTGGTGTCATTCACGATCTGAATTTTGAACACCACCCGGAAGATATCCCGGCAAGCCCATTGAGGTATTTGCGCAAATACTTTCCGAAATTTGCGAAAAAGGCCCGTCACATCCTCACTGTTTCCGATTATTCCAAACAGGATATTGTAAAGTCTTATGGGATTTCACCGTCCAAAATTACAGTAGCCTGGAACGGTGCTTCCGAAACATTTGTGCCGTTGAAAACTGAAGATATTACAGAAATACGCTCAGAAAAAACGAATGGAAGACCCTACTTCATTTTTGTAGGCGCGATACATCCGCGGAAAAATGTGGGCCGACTGATTGAAGCTTTCGGGAAATTTGCCCTGGTAAACCCGGATATTGATCTGATGATCGTAGGCGAAAGTTTGTGGGCAAATAAGGCTTCTTCCATTCCGGAAGTTTCCGAGGATCTGAAAAAACGCATTTTGTTTTCTGGCCACGTTTCCCTGGAAGCATTAAATAAACTCATGGGAGCGGCTTTTGCGCTGGCTTATATTCCTTACTTCGAAGGATTCGGAATTCCGTTGGTGGAAGCCATGCGCTGCGGAATTCCCATCATTTCCGGTAACCTGACTTGTCTTCCCGAAGTAGCCGGAGAAGCAGCGATCTATGTCAATCCTTTTGATACGGATGAAGTTTCGAAAGCCATGATATACTTAGCTTCAGACGAACAAAAACACACTGAATTGTCCCAAAAAAGTTTGGAACGCTCCGTTTTATTTTCCTGGGATTATACTGCCGAAACAACCTGGAATGTTATAGGAGATATACTTAGCTCATGAGAAAAGGGTGTTTGTTCCTGTTCCTTGTTTTATCCGGATTCTCCTGCAAAGAGCGGAAAACTGTGAAAGCAGGTGTGAAAATGCAGGATTTCGTTATTTCGATCAGCAACTTTGCGCGGGCACAGGACCCGGATTTTATACTCATTCCCCAAAACGGGGAAGATTTTCACCGCAAAGATTGAACGCTTGCGCTGTAGCTTGTGCCGCCGCTAAAGCTTTGGCGACATGCGGTCAGCGAAGGAGCAAAGAGCGCAAAGGGGTTATCTATCAAACTTTGCGTCCCTCGCATTCTTTACGGTTAATTTAGCAAGTACCTTCTGTTTCTTCCGTTCGAAATAAGCCTCCAATGTCCGTTTTGAAAGTGCACATACTCCGATAATCAACGGGATCGAAACTCCATAATAGAACAGTGTTTCCAGGAACATTCCGGAACCCGCAACGAAGCCTTTCAACAATTCAATGATTTGCGAGAGGATCAATAAGTGAAACATGTAAATTCCATAAGAAATTTCTCCGAGGTAAGAGAATACGCGGTTTTCCAGGGTAAATAAGTTCTTGTCGACCACCGAAACTCCAATGATCAGATACAAGAACAATGCATTCGGTACAATTGCCGAAGTAATCGGATGTTCAAAGAAGAACTGCCAGATACCGGAATGAATATTTGCTCCGAAAACAATGAAAACCAGGATCAAGGCATATAACCCAATTTGTGCCGGAATACTATAAATCAAAGAATAATTGATCTGTTTTCCGTAATTGAAAACCAGGTATGCCCCCAAACCTCCGATTGCCATGGCTTCAAACTGGTGAATGCGGATCAGGTAACTCAAAACTCCGGGTAAAGTGCAATACGTATTGACCGAAATTAAAATTAGTTTGAAAGCGATCACTCCCAAAAGCAGTTTCAACACGTGTTTCTTTAACCACTTAAAAAGAGGCGCCCAAATGAGATAGAACACTTCTTCCACACCGATTGACCAAAGCGGTTCCAGTAAATTACTCCCGAAGAAATAATTCACCATTCCCGGAACGAAGAAGATGAAATAATACCAGGTCTCACCGATGGTATAAGGCATTTCGTAAGGAATATTGAACCATTCAATGAAATAAGGTTGAATAATCGCACCGATAATAACCATCAAAAAATACAAAGGCCAAATCCGGAAAACCCGTTTGATGTAAAATTGTTTGATAGAAATATCCTTCTTTACTTCTCTTTCCTTTAACAGCAGATATGTGATCAAAAAGCCACTCAATACAAAAAAGAAACTCACCGCATGCGCACCATTTTGGAACAATCCGAAATCGCGCAGATGATTTTTAAGCTCATGATCCTTTCTTAAGGATTCCGCATGATGGAGCACCACCAAAAAAGCCGCAATAAAACGCAGCGTGTTTAACCCTTTGAAATGAGAAATTGCTTTATAGTTCCGGATCATTGAACGGCAAAATTAACCAGATAATTCAGACATCTTTTCGTTTGTGGGAAAATCACTCCTCCAGTTCGTTATCCTTGAATGCAGAAGGCACCAGGTTTGGAATAATCTTTAGAACGATTGGTAAAAGCAATGCACCGCCAGGCAGCAGAAAAATTGCCAGTGCCGGCATAGACTTCGCTATATCCATAAACTGGGTTTTCACTTTCTCTTTTTCTTCCTTACTCAATTCCTCCGAAGCAGATTTGCGGATCAGGTAGACTAATTCTTTACTCTGTTTGATCTCCTGTGCCAGCTTGTCTTTGTTCCTTCCAAGGATCTTGATCCAGCGCCTCGAAACACTGTCAAGCATGAGTTCCATGGAATTCGAATCGTTCAGGTAAGAAACCTTTTGATTATTTTCCAGCAAGAATTGATCTGTACAATAAATTGCTTCGTCCAGGTCACGTTCCGAGCAGGACATCCATCTTTTTAGCGTGATAAGGGTTTCCAAACCTGTTTCACGTGAACTTTGGTTCATGTGCATCGTAAGCACTGAAAGATCCAGCAGGTAACGTTTGAAATTCCAGGAGTCAACCAGGTCACAGGTTAATTCGTTCAGGGTTATTCCTTCCCGGAAGCGCAGTTTGGCCAATTCCTTTTCATCTGAATCCAGATCGGCAGAAAGCAGGAAAGTGTTGAAGAGATTCTTTTCATGCTCCTGAACCTCTCCGTCCGAATAGGCAGAAATGGAAATAATTCCCAGGGCTAAAAGGGCCAGTTTCTGGTAATCAAGGGTTTGTTTTCGCTTGTTTTTCAGGAAATCCTCAAATAAAATGACATCCAGGTAAATGAATGAATTGTTGAAATAACTCATCCAGGACTTAGTGTTTGTCAAATTCTTAGGAACATCCGTTCGTTTTTCCAGGATGCGCTCAATTTTCTCCGATGCACTTTCCTTCAGGAAAAAGGTCAAAACAGATCCAAGGGACTGTACGCGGTGTTTTTTATAGAAGATATTCAGGTCATTCAAAAACTCATCCGTTTTTAGCTTTGTCCTTCCCTGGATATTGAGATGTGTAAATAACAACGATTCAAAAAGAAGCACCGTAAGTTGCTCATCGTGTGTCCATTTGGATGTGTCGAGGTTTTTTCCGAACAATAATTTGGAGGGATAACCAAAGATAATTCCCGTTTGGGAAAGGGTATAATGATTGAATTCTGCACGTGTCAGATCTTCGGGTTTTTGCAGGTCAATAGAGATGTCACCTGAGGCTATCAGCTGCAAGTATTTGGCAATCCATCCTTTAGAACCGGGAGCGATCATGGGAACAAAGTTAAGCATATTTGAATAGTGGCTGCTAAAATTTTCAACGATTGCATTTCCACCTCATTATTTCGAATCATATTTATTCTATAGAATAAATACATTATTATAAATTAGTTAGCGCAAAAAGGCTCTCCCAAAATGGAGAGTCTTTTCTTTGTTAGAAAGGTTTATGCAACCCTGATCTTTGGTTTGGAGTCTAGTTCCTGAAACCGAGAGAACTATGAAAACAACACTGCTCCTATTTGTACTATCACTATTAAGCCATTCGTTTGCTCAAACAGGAGCCTGTGGAACAGATGCTATCCATGCTCATTTGACAAATCACTTCCCGGAATACCGTGAAAAAGAAAATCAAAACAATGAACGTTTATATCGCTTTTTGAGCTCTGATTCGATAAATTATCATGAAAAAACAACCTATACTATTCCCATCGTTTTTCACATCATGCATCAAAACGGGCCTGAAAATATTTCAGATGCAACAGTCATACAGGCAGTCAATGAGCTGAATGAACGATTTGGGAATTCCGGGCAATTTTTCGATGCATCAGGCCACCCCGTTGATATCGAGTTTTGTTTAGCTTCGGTAGATCCCTGGGGAAACCCTACCACCGGAATTACCCACGATTTCTCTTCCATTCTGACCCTGAATTATTATGATTATGTTCAGGACTGGACCTTTAAATCGCAGAACAGGTGGAATCCCTTAGTGTATCTAAATGTGTGGACAGTTGGAAATATTGCTGTTGATCCATTCCAAAATCCACTAGGTGTAGGGGCATATGCTACTTTTCCGGGAGGACTAATCGAGACTGACGGTATAGTTTCTCGCTATAATTTTTTGGTTTCCAGTTTGCTGGCTCATGAAGTAGGGCATTATCTGAATTTACAACATACTTTCAGCAATGGATGCACCAATTTAAACTGCATGCTGAATGGAGATTATGTGTGTGATACTCCACCCGATATGTCAAATGACAACAGCTTGTGCCAGGGAAATTCCTGCTCGACGGAAATGAACGATACATCCGTTTTCAATCCATTCACCGGTGATGTGCAAGATTTACCCAATTATATGGATTACACTTCTTGCCCTTTGTCATTCACACAAGGCCAGGCAGATCGAATGGAAGCAGCTTTAACACTTTTACGATCAACTTTATTGCAATCCAATGGTTG
>DJFP01000096.1:2828-5519 GCA_002432565.1 Flavobacteriales bacterium UBA5869 | reverse complement strand
GTTATCACTGCTTACCCCGTTCAGATTAAAACTTGCGAATAGTGTATCCTTTACTTTGTAAACATTGCGTTTATAGGTTACCGAACCAATATTATTCACGGCAGCAGCAATGCGGACTTTATTGAAAAGGATAATACTAGCCGAAAGATCAATCCCATATCCCGTTCCCATCACAGGAGCCATTCCTTTTGTTTTCTTTGGAGCAGGATTAGATCCGCTTACGTTTCCATAATCGATATCAAAAGTCGGAGTGATCGCCGAATACATTCTCAGTCCTTCATCATCTGAAGTCATGTTGAACATGGCCATAGAAGTAATCAACCTTGCCCCGATTCCTCCGAATACCTGGATAACAGAATCCTTACCAAACAATTTTCGTCCGTAGCCAATGTTATAGCTCCGGTTCCAAAGCATTTGGATTTGAGTTCCTTTTGTTAATTCACTGATCCTGATAGGAACATTCAGAGTACCACCGATTACGTGCCCCATAGAATCCTCCGAAAGACTTGCATTGTTGGCTATTCGGGAAGTGTCCGAACCATAAACTACCGTTAATGAGTCAAAAACAGAAGACAATTTGCCCCGGAACAACAAATCAGTGGTTTGAGAATTCATTTTGGAGTACCAACTGTAGCTTTCTCTCACATTGAAAGCAATTCCTCCGAATTTTTCCCCATAATAAGAAAACCCAAGCCAGTTGTAATCAAAATTAATAGCAACACCCGATTCTGCATAATCTCCTGCAGACTGCAATTGCCGCTGGTAATCAACTTCCTTTGGATTCTTATGCTGTGCCGCATTGTAAAGGGTACTGGTCAGGTTTTGAAGCTTTTTAGAGCTCAGAGACGGAGAAGAAACTCCAAATGCAAATTCGGATGTACCGGTGGTAAATTTCTTTCCTGCATACCGTGGTTTCCAGCCCAATGCAGAGGTGTTAATCCCCAGTGTATGGTAGTCGGTAACGAAAGGTGTCGCAACTCCTTTTCCAACGGTTGGAAACGCAACTCCCTGTGTTTGAGAAAACGAAAGTGAATAAGTTAAAAGGAATAATAGAAATAACTTTAGCTTCATACTTGTAGATTGTGTGTTGGCCTAAAGAAACATAAAAAAAGAGAATCTACAATGCTAAAAACAAAAAGAGCAGTAAATTCAATGTAATTTACTGCTCTTTTTGCTAAACCATGCTAAAACTATAAAACCCAAAACTAACAACTATGAAAATTGTTGTTCTATGAAACAAAGGTAAGCCAGTTTATTGAATTGGCAATAGGATTTCAATTTTTTTTGTTCAAATAAAAGCTTCATTCTTGAATTCTTGAATGAGTTATTTTACTAAAGTTTAGTTAGATGCCTTGCTTTTCTTATAAGGTGATACAAGGACTGAAGCAAAAAAAATCAAGCCGTTTACGCATACAATCAAAGGAGAAATAGAGATATTGATCCATTTCCCAAAGAACACACCAAGTATGCAGGATGCTATTCCTATGCATGCAGAATATAAAAAAGTTTTTGCCAAAGTTCCGGAAAACTGTAAAGCTGTGGCTGCAGGAAGAACTAACAACCCAACTACAAGGATCACCCCTACACTTTCAAAACTCAAAACTGCATGAATACTTAAAAGCAGCATGAGCACCAACTGGAAAGCCTTAACAGGAATACCGATAAAAGAACCGAATTCAGGGTTGAAGGCCCACACTTTCCAGCCTTTAAATCCGATAATAATAACAATCAACAAAATAATTGTAAGCGGAAGTAATTGCAAAATTGCTCTTGTGCCGTATAGGTATTCCCCTACGATTACCTGGTCCAGAATAGATGTTTCCAAATCTCCGTATAAAACACATTCCTGGTCCAGATCACTATTTTTTCCTGCAAAAATGGCGATCATCAATACCCCGATTGCAAAAAGGAAAGTAAAGGTAAAACCGATAGCAGCATCTTCTTGTATCCGCCATTTCTTTCTTAAGAAATCAATTAGAAATGTTGTTAGAAAACCGGTAACCGCAGCACCAAAAAGCATGGGTACGGAATCTCTGGTACCGCTTAACAAATAGGCAACTACTATACCAGGCAAAACCGCATGCGAAATCGCATCACCAACCATAACCAGGCTTTTGGAAACCAACAAAACACCCAACAAGGAAGCTGGAATGGCAACCGAACAAGCTGTCAATATCATCAATAGATCATTCATTTGGTTCGTTTGGTTTTAAGTGAAACTCGCTGTAAAAGAGCCACTGAAATTGCGCAAATACTCAGCACCAGTATGATACACGGTCCGGTAGGAATGTTTTTTCCTAAAACGGAAATGTATGATCCTATCAAAGAAGAAGCCGTTCCGAAAATAAGTGATAAGGTAATCAGGAAACGCAATTTATAAGTCAGCATTCTGGCGGTAAGTACAGGTATTATCAAAAGAGCCGACATAAGTACTACCCCTACTGCCTGAACCCCCATTGCAACTACCAGGATCGTCATGGAATTTAAAATAAAGTCGTTCCAACGCAGCGAGAATCCTTTGCTAATCATGAATTCTTTATTAAATGCAAAACTAAACATGACGCGGTACCTGAAAAAAGTCACTGTGGTTATAAGAACTGAAATGATCGTAAATAGGTAAAGATCTTCCAGGTTAAGAGCTGCTATTTTACCGAACAAAAAATCGCTTAGTCCAGCCTGTCCGTCGTCGGG
>DJFP01000096.1:0-2739 GCA_002432565.1 Flavobacteriales bacterium UBA5869 | reverse complement strand
CCGGAAAGCATGTAAGCTAACACTATTCCCGGTAAAATGGAATGAGAAATTGCATCTCCAATCAAAGACTTTTTTTGAAGGAATGTAAATGTTCCTACCAAAGCTGCAGAAATTCCGATGAGTGCAGTTCCGATAAATACGATCCAAATACTTAAATCCATTCTATTTCTTATTGAGTAACAATGTCATTCCGTATGCCTTTTCGATATTCTCGGATTTCAGGATCTCATCGATCGGTCCGTTTGCAATGAGAGTTTTGTTTAGCAGGACCACGTCGTCGAAGTAACGGGCAACAACTGAAAGATCATGGTGAACAATAATTACTGTTTTTCCGGAATCCCTTAACTTCTGAACGATAGATAAAATCGATTCCTGGGAGGCCATATCAATTCCAACAAAGGGTTCATCCATTACGATCAATTCGGCTTCCTGTGCAAGCGCACGCGCAAGGAATACACGCTGTTGCTGTCCTCCGGATAATTGACCTATTTGCCTGTTCGAAAATTCAGACAGTTGAACTTTCTTTAGCGTTTCTTTGACTATTTCTTTATCAGCAATAGTAGTTCGCGACCACCATTTTTTAGGTCGGATCCTTCCCATAGCCACCACTTCCTCAACGGTAATCGGAAAGTCCCAATCAATAGACTCTCTTTGTGGGACATAGGCAATTTTTGACCGGAATTTTTCCAATGAATTCCCAAAGAACTTTATTTCACCTTTTTTTACAGGGATAATACCAAGTATTCCTTTCAACAGGGTGGATTTTCCGGAACCATTGGGACCAATAATGCCTGTAATTTTCCCTTCATTGATCACTAGTGACACATCATTCAGGGCTAATGTATCCCGATAGAAAACAGTTAAACCTTTTATTTCAACAGCCTTTTTCATTTCAATCCTTCTTTAATGGAATTCACATTATGGCTCAACATTCCTATATAAGTATCTGCCCCGCTTCCTTTTGCACCTAACGCATCCGAAAAAAGAGTTCCACCTATTTTTACATGACGNNGACACTCCCTGCAATGCTTTTACACGTATATCAAAAGTTCTTCCGAAATAATGGAATGCGTCGTGAGAGGTAATCAAAACTCGTTGTTCTCCCGGGACTTCTTTTAGTTTCAATTTCAATTCCTGTGTCTTTTTTTCGACTTTAACCTGGAAATTGTAGAAGTTCTCCCTGAATTCGAGTTCATACTCCGGGTATAGCTCCACTAACTTATCAACCACTCCATTCATACTGTGGATCCACGATTCAGTATCAAACCAGACGTGCGGATCAGGAGTAATTTTATCTGTGAATAGTACGTTATCTTTCGGAAAATCCTGCTCAAACGAAACAACAGCTTTCCTTTCAGACAAGCGGCTGAACAATTCAGCCATTTTACCCTCCAGGTGAAATCCGGTATAAACTACCAGCCTGGCATCATTCAGTAATATTACGTCACTTGGCCTCGGATTATAAGTATGAGGATCTACACCAGGTCCCATCAAAGATTTAACCATTAATTTGTTCCCAACAACCTGGCGAACACAATCAGCCGAAATAGAAGTAGAACAAACGATTAATCTTTCGTTTTCTTTGGTTTGTTCAACCTTACAACTAAAAACAATACCTGTCAGTATCAGTATGTAAGCAATGTGCTTCATAAAGGCTTTATTGATATTTGTTTTGCAATGGTTATGGAAAACTGCACTTGTTTATCATTAATCATTACAATGATCGATCCGTCAAAATTTAGTTTATCCAGGATATCAATTTGCGTCCCAAGGTGTAAACCTATTTTATTCAGGTATTGCAGGAATTCCGTTTGATCATCTTCCACCCCCATAATGATTGCCCTCATCCCGACAACTGATTCCGATAAAAGAATGCGATTTGAAACAGATTCTATTCTTCCGTCCTTCCCCGGGATTGGTTCACCATGCGGGTCTACCTTGGGAAAACCTAAAAATTCATCCAGGCGGTCGGTTAATTCCGTCGACTGGATATGTTCTAATTGTTCAGCTATCTCATGCACTTCATCCCAGCCGAAACTCAGTTTATCTACCAGGAATGTTTCCCAAAGACGATGCTTGCGAATAATTGCAAGGGCATGCGATTTCCCCTCATTTGTAAGCGCACACCCCTGATACTTCTGATATTCCAGAAGTTCCTTTTCGCATAACTTTTTCAGCATGTCGGTTACAGAAGAAGCTTTTGTGAGCATTTTTTCCGCAAGTTCATTGGTAGAAATTGCTCCTTCGGTATCCTGACTAAGGGTAAAAATTGCTTTAAGATAATTTTCTTCGCTCTGAGTTAAACGCAGCATTCTTTTTTTATGCAAATATAAAAACAATTTTTAGACTAGTCTAAAAATTCAATTAAATATGTATTATCAAAGCGATTAGCATGTAAGCATATTGAGAAAATAGTTGTACTTTTGCACCAAATTATTCAAATCACTTTAAGATGTCAGGTAACAGAACATTTACAATGTTAAAGCCAGATGCGATCGAAAACGGTCACATGGGTAAAATTATTGATATGATTATCCAGGCTGGATTTTCGATCAAGGCAATGAAATTCACTCGTTTAACAGAAGATCAGGCAAAGAAATTCTATGAAGTTCACGCTGAGCGTCCGTTTTACGGAGAATTGGTTGAGTATATGACATCCGGACCGATTGTTGCTGCAATTTTGGAAAAAGACAATGCCGTTGCAGATTTTCGTGCATTGATTGGTGCTACAGATCCTGC
>DJFP01000146.1:12132-24132 GCA_002432565.1 Flavobacteriales bacterium UBA5869 | reverse complement strand
GTAGCGATCAACGTAGCAGCTATTCCGAAAGAATTATTCGAAAGTGAATTATTCGGTCACGAAAAGGGATCTTTTACCGGCGCGAACCAAACCCGTATCGGAAAATTTGAAGAAGCAGACGGAGGAACCTTATTCCTGGATGAAATAGCGGAATTGGATCCTGTTTTCCAGGCGAAACTTTTGCGCGCATTACAGGAACGTGAAATTACACGCGTTGGAGGAAACAAGGTGTATAAGTTCAACTGCCGGATTATAGTTGCAACCCATAAAAACCTGCTTCAGGAAGTGAAATCGGGTGCTTTCCGGGAAGATTTGTATTATCGTTTGTTCGGTCTTCCAATCGAATTGCCACCGCTTCGCGAACGCGAGAAAGACACGTTATTATTGAGTAAGAGCTTTGTAGAACGCTTTTGCAGGGAAAACGGTATGACGGTTAAGAAAATCAGTCCGGCCGCCCAAAACAAGCTTCTCGCCTATCCCTGGCCAGGGAATGTGCGCGAATTGAAATCCGTGATCGAACTGGCCGCCGTAATGTCTATGAACGATGTAATCGAAGCCGATGATATCGTGGTAGCAAGCGCTGACATTCTTTCCGGAATTATTGCCGAAGAAATGAGTCTCAGAGCATATAACCGGCGTATTGTTCAATTATTCCTGGATAAATATAACAACAACACCAAATTGGTAGCCGACAAACTGGATATTGGTCAGACAACCATTTACCGCATGTTGAAAGAGGAAGAAGAGTACTGATTTTTTTCATTTTGAAAATATTTTTTTCATTTTGAAAATATTTTGGAAAAACGCCAAACCCGGAACCCTTGTAAATCAAGGGTTTTTTCGTTTCCAGGCTCTTTGGCACGTTCTTTATAATAGTACATGCAAGAAAATCACTTTTTGAAAGATCGATTTCAAAGCAGGTGACTAAATTTTTGAAATAAAGAACTTGAGTTATAAAGGAATATTTCCGTTCGAAGTGACAATTGAGGTCTCATGATGAGACCTCGTCACAAAGACAGGAATATCCGGATACGATCTTGCAATAGTGTAGACTTAGGAATTATGGTATAGTGGGTTTGAATTACAAAATTCCTAAGGCACCTGTTGCGGCATTGAAGATTATGAAGAAAAATATTTAAGAGCGTACTATCAATCATAACGCTATAAGTTAGGTAACAATTAGGTTAGTTTAGGTTTCAGTTTAGGTTTAATTTAGAGGTAATACATGTACAGGTTGATAGTGAAGTACGTGTGGTAGCTACGCCCCCGATGGATCTTATTCATCGGGGGTTTGTATTTGTTGGGACGCGAGGCCTCGCGTCCGCACTATTTATTCTTCTCATCCGTACTATTTATTCTTCTCACTTTCCATTGATTTATGTAACTTTTGAAATGGTAAAACAGTCTTAGTTTTGAATTCAATTACAGTCGATGAAAAAGTATATACTCCTGCTTTTAATTTTTGCGGCATTCAATCATAAGATCAGTGCACAAATCGTATACCGCTATGAAACAAACCTGAAAGCTCTTTCGAATGATAAACTGGCCGTAAATTTAAAAATCAGCGGTTTTTCGGAGGACACACTAACCTACTGCTTTCCGAAGATTATTCCGGGGATTTACGGGGCAATGAACTTCGGACAATATATTTCCGCTTTTGAAGTGTTCGACAAAAAGGGAAAGAAACTAAAAACAGAACGAAAGGACCAGAATTCCTGGAAAGTTTACAATGCCTCTGCTATTGCAGGGTTATCTTATCTTGTAGATGATGCCTGGGAAACTTTTGGTTATAAAACAGGGCGTGGCTTTTACCGCTCTGCTGCAAGTTCATTCAGCGACAGTTCATTTGTCCTTACTCCAAACAGTTTGTTCGGTTATTTCCGCGGTCATACGGAGCACCCTATCGAAGTAAGTGTTCGAAAAGGAATTAATCTCTATCCTGCTACCAGTCTAAAAAAGACCCAAAAGCTGAACCAGGATTTGTTCTTTGCAAAAAACTATCATCAACTGGTCGACAATCCGATTATCTATGCTCTGCCGGATACAACACTGATCAAACTACCCGGAATTTCCGTAGAAGTTGCCTGCTATTCCACCTCTGGAAAAGCGATTTCAAAAGATATTGCCGAATACATTCGTCCCTTGCTGATAAGCCAGTCGAAATACCTGAACAATAAATTACCGGTAGATCACTACACTTTCCTGATCTATCATAATCTTGCACCGGATAACAGTCATTTGGTTGGTGACGGGCTGGAGCATTCCAATTCGACTTTGATCTTATTGTACATGCCCTTGGATATTGAAACGATCCGTCAAAACATTTATGGAATTGCCAGCCACGAGTTTTTCCATACACTGATGCCTTTGGGTTTACATTCGGAAGAAATTGAAAATTATGATTATAACGAACCCAAGTTCTCGAAACATTTGTGGTTGTATGAAGGAATGACGGAATACTTCACCATGCATATGCCGGTAAAAACAGGATTAACAACAGAAAAAGAGTTTTTCAAAACCGTTGAAGGTAAGATTGCGGATATGCACGAATTCAAAGTGGATTTGCCGATGACCGATCTAAGTCTTCACCCGATGGAAATGCAGGATCAATACTACAATGTCTACCTGAAAGGGGCATTAATCAATCAGTGTTTGGACCTGAAACTTCGTGAATTATCAGGAGGAGAATACGGCGTAAAAGACCTGGTTCTGGATTTGATGGCACATTACAGGGGAAAACCGTTTGAAGACGATAAACTTTTCTCTGAAATGGTGATTGTAAGCGGATTTCCGGAACTGAAGGAGTTTACCGAAAAATACATCCTGGGAACAGAACCGCTTCCACTGGAAGATTATTTACTCAAGGCAGGTTTAAAACTGGAAAACGGAAAAATCTCGGACATTCCGAATCCTTCTCCGGAACAACAGAAACTCCGGAAAGACTGGCTGCATTAAGTAAATACTATGCAGAATTAATCTATTCTATGACAATTCTAAGCGTTTCCTTCCGCTTTCGGAAATCATAAGGATTCTGGATTACTACCTGTTCACCTGCAGCATATTGTGAAAGATCAGTTATGTGGTCTATTTCTCCATCACGGGTGTAATAAACAATGCTTCTTGCAGGATGCCCGTTTTTTTGATAAAACTGTGCGTAAGGATTTCCATTCGGGTAAAAATTTATCCGCTGATCTTCTGTCGGCTTGTAAAAAGCGCTGTCAAGAGTTGTAGGCTTCGGGTAATAGCTGGCGACTACCATTCTGCCCTTTTTATTGTACTCGGCATAAGTCCCTGAAAAATTTGCCAGGAACTGGTTCAGCAAACTGTCTTTCTTTGATGAAACCGTTATGGAGTCAATACCCGAAAGAACTATTGAATCAGCCAGATACATGCTGTTGATGTGAGTGGTTTCGTCTAAAATCGTATAAACGGGATTATTCATCTTTCCATCCAAAAGTGTAAAATGATACATCCTGTTCTTATCAGAAACCTCAAAATTCCCGGAATATCCCTGTGAAAAGGAATAAAGCGATACGAAACAAATCAAGCAATTAACAATGCGCGAAACCATAGCATTCATTTTTTAAATTAAGTTGCCTTCGGGTCAGGCTGTTCTACAATCCTGGCTTCCGGTTTGGGTTGAATGTCATGCCCGTGAAAAGTGGCATACTGCTTAGTAAATTCCGCCCCGAAAAACAAAATCATGCAGGAGTACGAAACCCATAACATTACTAACACAATCGATCCTGCAGCTCCGTATGCAGAACCGGGATTTGCTTTTGCAAAATAGATTCCCAAAGCGAATTTACCGAGTATAAAAAGCAAGGTAGTAACCATTGCACCTATCCAAACGTCCCGCAACCTGATTTTTGCATCCGGGAGTATTTTGAACATCAGAGCAAAGAGCACGGTTATGACAGAAAATGAGAGAACAAACCCGGCAATTCGCAATAAAAAAGGTACAAAATCCGGGAAACTGTTCTTAATCATATCGCTCAGAGCCTCCAATCCCGCGGTTAGCAAAAGCGATACCAACATTAAAAATCCCAGCGACAAGACCAATCCAAAAGAAAACAAACGTGTTTTAAGCGTTTTCAGCCATTTTTTCTTGGCAACAACCTGTACCTCCCAAATTTGGTTCAATGAGGTCTGTAATTCGGTAAAAACACCCGTCGAACCTACAATCAAGGTCACCACCCCGATAATTGTTGCCAGGATAGAGGTTTTTTCTTCCGAAACTTTGGCAATAATGCTTTCAATGGATTCCGCGGTTTCGTTTCCAAGTGCGCCTTCGATTTGACGGGATATCTGGCCCTGAACTGCATCTTCCCCGAAAACCAATCCGGCTACCGCTATCACGATAACCAGCAATGCCGGAATCGAGAACACCGCATAATAAGCCACGACCGCACTCTGCCGGAACGGGTCCGCCTTTAACCAATCTTTGAAGGTTGCCTTTGTAATCGCATATAAATTCCGAACAAACGACTTCTTTTTAGGCATAAACAGCTGTTTTATACCACTATAATTTAGGTCATACCGGACAGAATTCCAAAAATTCGGAGGCAGATGTGGGAAATGTGTAAGATTTTAAGATTAAAATTAAGTCATAACAGTCTGACGGGCAAATTCAACCCTCCTATTATTCTTCTTACAATCTAAGAGCAAGAGTGCTCAATGAGATTTCGTTACGTGGCAAATTAAAGTTTGGAAGGGATCAATTTATTCATACATTCGTCAAAACGAATCCGGCTCCGGGTTATGAAATTGCGGTAACCAGTGCACTACTTACTACCACATTTACCAATATGAATCTGAACATCGGATCATACGACGTAAGATTCGGGGCATGTAACGGCGGCCCAAGTTCCAATTAGGTAACGATGTGGAACCGCACTGGAACCTATTCATTTACCATTCACCAGGATTTGATAGTCGGGATGCAGGCTCCGGAGTAGATCACGTCATAAAATTCGAAATAGGGGCGAAAAATTTCGTCCCCATATGAAACAAGTTATTTATAGCTTAAATCACTTTTCTTATTGACCTTTTTCAAATAAAGAATCTGGTTCGGATTCAATTTGTTTTCAGCTATTATCATTCCCTGCTGAAATTTTATTCTCCATACATCCTGAAAGGGGCGTTCCGTGTCGGTAATCTCAAAAGTCAATTCATTCTTGTAAAATCTATAAAACCCAATTCTGGATTCAGATGAGGTATACTGTGAACTATCATAAATGGAAAATCTTTTATGTTCTTCAAAAAAGAAGAATCCATTAATTTCTCTTAGGTTCCATAACTGAGAAAAAGACCGTTTTTTATCAATAGTCCAGCAACCGGTAATTGAATCGTTATGATCCGGTAATTGATCAAAAGAACCGCGCTCTAAATCCGCTTTTTCTGCCTCTGTAAGATGTTTTTTTGGCTTGCTTTCCACATGCTTCTTTGGTTTATCAGTAGTACAGGAAATAATTGGTGCAAGTGATAAACCAAGTATAAAAAGTGTGATCAAAAAGTGTGCTTTCATGTTTTAGACGGATTATATATTCTTCCGTAAAGATACGGTTCCCAGATCAGAAGAATAACCAACATAATAACGATCAATGGAAATTGAATAGATAATGTAAATATAGTAGGTCATATAAAACAAAAAGTCACCATTTCTGATGACTTTTTTGCTCCCTCTGCTGTCCCGTATGTACGGGAGAACCAGCGCTTGTTCCGTCTATGCAGAAACCCTCTGATTAATCCCGCACGTGCGGGACTCTAACCAACTGAGTTAAATATCCGGTCGGTATGAAATCCGGAGAACACAATTGTTCAATTAATTTCCGTGATTTCTGTTTTTTAAGGAAGCGTTCCATACGTATTGCATCGGATTTCGATTCTGAAACTTCAAAAACAGCTAACAGTATCCAATCAGTAACTTTTCCTGTATACTTGTCTTTTGTGTTACTCAAATGCTGACCCAAACGAAGCCAGGGATCTGAAGAATAACCAACATAATAACGATCAATGGAAATTGAATAAATAATGTAAATATAGTAGGTCATATAAAACAAAAAGTCACCATTTCTGATGACTTTTTTGCTCCCTCTGCTGGGCTCGAACCAGCGACCCTCTGATTAACAGTCAGATGCTCTAACCAACTGAGCTAAGAAGGAATCTTGCTTTCGCGGTTGCAAATATAGACAAAGAATTGTGTTTTCTACAAGCCCGATTAAAAAAAAATGAAATTATTTTTAATTAAATCCAGTACTAGCCTGACTTTCAATGCTAAAAATCGTCTTCACTCAGTGTAAAATCGTCCAAACCTGCGTCACACCCCTCTTCTTCACATGGCGATTCGTTATCATCAATCATGTCGAATGGAAGATCATCCTCACATTTTGCAGGTCTTAAGATGTTTGTCCTGGAAACATTCAAACGGATCTCAGACCTGGAAGAACCATCTTCCTGTGTAAAGGATTTCGCGAACGGTGTTCCGACCAATTCAACCAAAGCTCCTTTTTTCAGGAAATCCAGGATACGCATATTCGCGCCTTCTTTTTTCCAAATCGTGCAATTTACCCAAGTTGTTTTGGTCCTTGCTTCTCCTGTACGCTTATCGCGCCAATTCTTATTGTGCGCAACCGGAAAATTTACTGCAATGACTCCGCGCTCCATTTGTTTCACAACGGCGTCCTTTCCAATATTTCCAATTAAGCGTGTTTCAAAAACAGTTGCCATAATCTATATGCTGGTAAATTAATGTATTGAAGTGTGTCTCCTCACAAAAGTAATACATTTCAGGCTAATTCTTTCTTTCTACCACAATTGAATCAGGGAAACCCTTCTTTTTCACCTCATTACAATAGTCGTCCGCTTCTGATTTGGAAGAAAAACTTCCGGAAAAATATTTGTAGCGGTAACCGGATTGTGCTACCTGTGAACGGCTTACAGCGTGTTTCAGGTTTTTAAAACTGCCTTTTTCAGTGTCCAGCCATTCTTTCGAACTCATAATCTGCACGCTGTAGGTTTTATCCGAAGAAGTATCCGGTTTGGAGTTATCCGATGGAGATGCGGTTTTTTTGGTGAATGAAATGTTTTGATGTGTTTCCTGCAAATGACTGCGCATCGCACGGAACAAAGCAGATGCAATTACATCCTGCCCGTACGAAGTATTCAGGTAGTTCGCTTCCGAAACATTGGTCATAAAACCACATTCCACCAGCACGCTCGTCATTTCTGTGAATTTCAGCACCTGAAGGGAATGCTCACGATCATCGGAATCCTTCACGCCTCTTGACTTACGGCCTGCTCTAGTTTTAAATTCGTTTTCAAAAGCTCTTGCCAGTTTTACTGATTTTTTGGAGCTCATGGAATGCACATGCGACTCCGTGCCTTTGATACTCGTATTCGGACTACCGTTGATATGCACCGAAATGAAATAGTCTACCTTTTTTGAATTGGCCATATTTACCCTTTCATCTAAAGTGGGATAACGATCATCTGTTCGCGTATAAAGAACCGTTACATTTTCAAGGCGCTCCGAAAGGTAGGTCCCGAATTTTAGTGCAATCTTTAAAGTAAGATCTTTTTCGGGAAGTAAATTCTTGTCCGCAGCTTCATGTCCCGGATCCGAACCTCCATGCCCCGGATCGATCAAAATTGTAATTCCCTGCCCTGTCGAATGGAGGGAAAGAAATACAAAAACTAAAAAGGTATAAACTAACTGCATTCCACAAATTTAGCGGGCAATCAAATTCCGTCCGCAACTATTCCAAAAGGTTACTAAATAGTAAATGTTAATTTTCTATCTTTGCGCCGTGAAAGCAACTCTTATTATTTCCGTTTACAAAGATATCAGTGCATTGGATGCCGTTCTAAGGAGTGTTGCTTTACAAAAAGAAAAAGATTTTGAGGTCATCATTTCACAAGATTGTGATGATCCCTGTTTCGATGAATTGATCGAAAAATTTCGCCCTTTATTCCCCATCAAACATTTACAACAGCCCGATCAGGGGTTTTTGAAGACCAAAATGCTTAATAAAGCTATCAAGGCTTCCGAAAGTGAACGGTTAATTTTTATTGATGGAGACTGTGTGCTTCATCCGCGTTTTGTAAAGGAATATGTGCGTTATATTCAACCGGGCAGGTTCTGTATCGCCCGCAGGGTAAACCTGGATGTTGAAACCTCCCGCAAAATCCGCATTGGTGAACGAACAGTTCCGGGTTACATCGAAATGATCCGGAATAAAAGCACAAGCGTAGAAGAAAGCTTTCCTTTATGGAGTTTATTGCAGCGCAAACTGGTTCCTTTACTGGGTTCCAACATGGGTTGGTTCAAAGCAGATCTGGTAAAAATCAACGGATTCGATGAGACTTATGTTACCCCTGGATTCGGAGAAGATACGGATGTGGAATTCAGAGCACGAAAGGCTGGAATTGTTCCGTTTTCTACCCGATACAAAACCATTCAATACCATTTATTCCACGAAAGACCTAATCGTGAAAACCTGGTTAAAATCAGCAAAGATTTGTTTGCAGAGCGCAAAAAACGCGAAGATTATCGGTGTCAATACGGTTTAGAAACTTTAGAGAATTGAATATAGATTACAGTAGGGGCGGAAAATTTTCCACCCCTACTTGTTTATTCTATGTCAATTATAAACAAATCCGAAGCAATTGCATCTGCCAACAACCTGCCGGATTCTGTAAGCACCAATCTTTCAGGCGTTTCAATGAGTAATTTTTGATATTCGTAATCCTTTACGATCTTCAACCATTCCTTATCCGGAGAAATATTCCGGAACAATTCCTCTTTGGAAACGCCCCATTTAGTGCGCAACCCGATCATTAATGTTTCATTGAAACGGTCAAACGAAGAAAGTGTTTCAATGGTTTCCGGCAAATCCCCCTGCTTCAATGCTGCCATGTAAGTTTTGTTGTTCGCCTGGTTCCAATACCGTTCCTTTCCGTTATATCCATGTGCCGAAGGACCAATTCCCAGGTACTTCACTCCTTTCCAATACGCCGTATTGTGTTTGGAATAATGTTCATTCCGTGCAAAATTCGAGATTTCGTATTGCTCATAACCTGCTTGCTTCAGGGTTGAAACCAATAGTTCGAACTGTTCCGACTGTTGTTCGTTCGAAGAAACAACCAGTTTTCCTTCTTTGACCCATTTGAATAAGGCTGTTCGCTGCTCAACAGTCAGACAATAAGCAGAAATATGCTCCGGGTTCAAAGCAATGATTTGAAGCAGCTGATTCTTCCATTCCTCCAGGGTCATATTGGGTAAACCATACATGAGGTCCAGGCTCAATTCATCAAAACCTACCTGTTTTGCATTTTGAACTGCCAGCTGGCTGTCTGACGTGGAATGGCTTCTATTCATCCAAAGCAACTGCTCATCGTTGAAAGATTGTATACCGATACTCAGCCGGTTTACACCCAATTTTTTCCAGGCAGCAAGGTTCTCCAAAGAGCAATCATCCGGGTTGCATTCCAGGGTTATCTCAACCTGATCCGATACCAGGTAATTCATTTTCACCTGTTCAATCAGTATCTGCACCTGCTCAACGGTAAGTACACTCGGGGTGCCTCCACCGAAATAAATAGTTTCAAATTGCTCGTTGTTCCAAACTTCTGATCGGATCTTCAGTTCCATGCACAAAGCATCAACCATTTCAGCCTGGTACGAATGATTGGTAGAGAAATGAAAGTCGCAGTAACTACATTTTTGGGCGCAAAAAGGAATATGGATATAACAGCCGGACATGTTACAAAATTAGGCATTAATCGACTGCTTTTACACTGTCTGAAATTTCCGATTTCAGTCAAATGTTAAAAAAAGCTTTTAATTTTTACCGTTAAGCAAAAAGACATACTTTTCAAATATGGGATTTAAAGAACAACAGGCAGCCATTCAACGAGAATTAGATCGATTTATCGACTTATTGGGAGTTTTATTGCCGCGTTACTCTAAATTACTGAAGCTAAAAAACTTAACGGAAGACGAATTACACGAACTAGGCGAAATTGAACACTTCCTGATTGGTGTAACCGGTCGCATTTCCGAAATCAAACATGTATTGGAACAAGATGTCTACGGACATTCCCTGGACCTATACTACAAACTAAAAGCTAAGGCAAATTTAGGAGATGAACTCGCAGCAAAAAAATTAAGTCGTCTACGCGATTCGTTCAATGACTCCATGATATCAATCAACTGGAACTAGGTATCATTCGAAAAAAGATGCTCCAATAAGAAAACCGCTGAATCGCTTCAACGGTTTTTTTAATGTGTATAAAATCACTCTAAAGTTTATCTGATTCCGCCAACTGCAAAAAGGAGTAAAAGAGTCGCTCCTAAAATACACAAACTGATGATGGCACAGATTCTACCTGCTTTTACTTTTTTGTAAGACGATTCGGTATATTGAAGCGGGTAATCCCTGTATAAGGAAAGCGCTTTTCCTGATTTTGTCAATGTAATAATGGCTAAGATCAATCCGACCAATCCAAAACAAAAAGGGAGAGAAATAATTCCCATTGTTAAGATCCTTCCGGCCTCGTCTAAGTCCCTTACCGGCGCACTGGTCATTGCAACCGAGTCTAACATATCATTTTCCATTTATTAAAATATTTAGATTTTAAGGCACTAAAATAAAAAACCTCCGGATATACATCCGAAGGTTCTTTTAATTACGTGGTTCAAATGTTTAAAAGGTTCAAAAATTGAACACTTGAACTTTTTGAACTTATTCTTTATGGTTTCTCTCTTGTGAAAGCCGGAATTCCCGTAACATCCATTCCTGTAATCAACAAGTGGATATCATGTGTTCCTTCGTAAGTAATCACGGATTCCAGGTTTGCCATGTGGCGCATCATAGAATATTCACTTGTGATTCCCATTCCTCCGTGGATCTGTCGTGCCTCACGAGCGATATCCAATGCAATTTCCACGTTATTTCTCTTAATCATAGAGATCATTGCAGATGTTGCTCTTCCTTCGTTTCTCAATTGTCCGACACGTAAAGTGATGAATTGTGCTTTCGTGATCTCAGTAATCATTTCCGCCAATTTCTTTTGTACCAGCTGGAATGAACCGATCGGAACACCGAACTGGGAACGTTCTTTGGAGTATCTGACAGCCTGATCGTAACAATCCATTGCCGCACCCAAAGCACCCCATGCAATTCCGAAACGAGCAGAATCCAAACAGCTTAAAGGAGCTCCTAAACCTGAACGGCCCGGAAGTAAGTTTTCTTTTGGAACTTTTACGTTTACGAAGATCAATTCACCGGTAGAAGATGCGCGAAGAGATAATTTTCCATGCATTTCAGGAGTTGAAAACCCTTCCATTCCGCGTTCCACTACTAATCCGTGAATACGTCCGCTTTCATCTTTTGCCCAAACAACTGCGATATCTGCAAACGGTGCATTGGAAATCCACATTTTTGCCCCGTTCAACAAGTAATGGTCACCCATATCCTTGAAGTTGGTAATCATACTTCCAGGGTCAGATCCATGATCAGGCTCCGTTAATCCGAAACAACCCATCATTTCTCCTGTAGCCAATTTTGGCAAATATTTCATCTTTTGTTCTTCGGTTCCGTATTTCCAGATCGGGTACATTACCAATGAACTTTGAACGGAAGCTGTTGAACGCAATCCGGAATCACAACGCTCCAATTCCTGCATGATCAACCCGTAAGAAATCTGATCCAATCCCGGACCTCCGTATTGTTCAGGAATGTATGGTCCAAAAGCACCGATTTCACCTAATCCTTTCAACAAGTGCATTGGAAAAGTTGCCTTCTCATAATGCTCGTCGATGATTGGAGAAACCTCTTTCTTTACCCACGCACGAGCAGCGTCACGTACTAACTTTTGCTCATCTGTAAGCAATTCATCCATTAATAAATAGTCCGGATGCGAATATAAATCAGATTTCATTTGAGTTTTTTTTCAATTATCGGTGCAAATGTAATGAAATCAAACGAATGAATAAAA
>DJFP01000146.1:7337-12067 GCA_002432565.1 Flavobacteriales bacterium UBA5869 | reverse complement strand
TAGTGATTCCAAAATAGTATTTTTGTACCTGACAATTATTTCGGTTCATGCAATTAAGCGGACAGTTCTTTACTACTTCAACGGCCAATGAGGTAATGGTGCTTACTGAAAGGAGCTCCAACTATTCCTATTTGATCATTGCTGCTTTAGGATTATGTCTTTTATTGATCTCGGCAGCACGGCTGAGACAACGTGAAATATTCCTTATCCTGGGACAAAACACCTTTTTCTTTCAGAGCTTTTCAGAGCAGTACAAAAACGGCATCCGGGAAAACCCGCTTTCATCCGTTTTTCTAGTCCTTCAGTACATCATTATCAGCGGAATATACATTTACTGGTACAATCATTTCTCCCTGGTCGATTTTAATACTTATCAAACAATCATACTGACGACTTTCCCGGCAATCCTGCTTGTTTATCATCTTTTCATGATATCTCTTACCGGAAGCATAACCGGGTTCAGACAGATTATCCAGGAAGTGAATCAGCTCACTCTGACCATGGCACAATCAGCCGGGATCGTGATCCTGATCGAATTCTTTCTCATTTATTTTCAGCCGGAGCTCATTAAGGAGTCCAAATTAATCATCGGCGGAACCTTTTTATTTTTCATTGTTTTACGAATAATTCGCGCTTTTTATCATGCCATACAATTGGGTGTATCATGGTATTATATAATTTTGTACCTTTGGACCCTTGAAATTTTGCCCCTTTTGATTGCCATAAAATTGGTTTTCCCGAGCGAGATCTCAAGCTGGTTAGGTTAAATAAATGTTGAACGCTAAAACAAAATAAACCTTGAGTATTAAGACAATATTGGTTTCACAACCGAAGCCAGAAGGAGATAAATCTCCGTATTTTGATTTGGCTGAAAAGTATAAGTTGAAAATTGATTTCAGGCCGTTTATTCACGTGGAAGGAGTTTCAGTTCAGGAATTCCGTACCCAGAAAATAGATATTAAAGATCACACCGCTGTTATCTTAACATCTAAAACTGCTGTTGATCACTTTTTCCGTATTGCAGAAGAAATTCGTTTTGAAGTTCCGGATACTATGAAGTATTTCTGTATTTCAGAAGCCGTAGCTTTATACTTACAGAAGTACGTAACTTACCGCAAGCGCAAAATATTCTTTGGAAAACAAACCATTGAAGACCTGGTGGATCCGATCAAAAAGCACAAAGGAGAAAAATTCCTGCTTCCTTGTACAGATATCCTGCAGGATAAAATTCCGTTAACGCTTGAAGAGGCGAAAATCCCATTTACAAAAGCAATGCTCTACAGAACAGTTGCTTCGGATTTGAGCGATTTGGAAGATGTTTACTACGACATGCTCGTTTTCTTTAGTCCGGGTGGAATTGAAAGTTTATTCAAGAATTTCCCGGATTTCAAACAAAACAAAACCCTGATAGCTGCATTCGGTCCAACCACTGCAAACGCAGTTGTAAAAAATAATTTGAGATTGGATGTCCATGCACCGATGCCAAACGCACCAAGTATGACAGCCGCAATTGAGAATTTTATTAAAGAAAGTAATAAGAAGAAATAATCCGTTTAGGATTATTCTTCCCCGAACAAAAATACAGTAGGGACGCGACACATCGCGTCCCTACTTGTTTAACACCCAGCCAATCTTTTTAGCATTTTTTTGTTAGAAAGTATCTCTTAAACCAATCAACAATTGCTTCCGAATTTCGATATTTGCCTTTGCGAATAGTATTTCGTTATTTTTACCATTCAAATGAGTCGTATGGCACAAAAAAGTAAAGGACCCGCTGCGGCAGCGTCTTTTTCACCGAAAGAGCACAGAAGAGCAACGATTGCCTATTGGCTGCTTGCCACTTTTCCGCTTTATTTCATTGGAGCATTACTGATGTTCCAATCGGAGGATAACCTTCCCCCTGTTGCGATGCTTGACAATCCGCCTGAATTATTGGCCTCTGTAATTATTGCCGATGACGGTGAAACGGAATTGGGCCGCTACTGGAAGATCAACCGAACTTCCGTGGAATACCGTAAAATAAGCCCAAATGTTACGGATGCATTGATCGCAACCGAGGATGAGCGTTTTCACGACCACTCCGGGGTAGATTTCCGTGCTGTCGGCCGTGCGATCATCAATGTCGGAGGTGCCGGAGGTGCTTCAACCATTACACAGCAGTTAGCAAAGCAATTATATACCCTTCAATTGCGCGAACGTGAGGAATTTGCACGTGCAAACGGAGAAAATGTAGAATCGGAGTCTTCCGGAAGAATCGGAAGAATGTGGAGACGTCTGAACGAAAAAGCACGTGAGAACATCATTGCAACGCGTTTGGAAGCACGCTTTACCAAGGAAGAGATCATTACGATGTATTTGAACCAGTTCGACTTCCTTTACAACGCAGTTGGGATTTCCAACGCTTCAAAAGTGTATTTCAACAAAAAGCCAAGTGAACTATCCAAAGAAGAAGCGGCAATGCTTGTAGGAATGTGTAAAAACCCGGCTTTGTACAATCCGTATACCTTCAAGATCAAAAACTACCGCCTTTCATTGGCAAAAAATAAGGGCGTTGAACCATCTGCCATCACTGCAGCTGAAATATCCGAAGCAAGAGCTGCCGACAGTCTGCGTGCATTGAACAGAAGAAACCAGGTACTGAAACAATGGCTGAAAAACTCGGACGAAGGAAATGAAGCTTTACGTCAGAAACTGACAGAAGCAGAATACGAGCGTTTGAGTAAAAAACCGCTTATTACCAATTACCAGATCGTAGATCACAAACGTGGAATTGCTCCATACTTTAGAGAATCGCTTCGTAATGAAGTAACCGAGCTTTTGAATTCCAAAAAAGAAGACGGTTCGTTGGTTTACAAGCGCGAAGACGGTCTTCCTTATGACATTTACCGTGACGGCTTACGCATTTACACCACTCTGAATGCAGACATGCAGGCCCATGCCGAATACGCATTGGAAAGACATTTGAAAGACGAGATGCAGCCTTTGTTTGACAAAAACAACAGGTCAGCTAAAAACTGGCCTTTCTCCAATTCATTATCTGATGATCAGGTAAACAGTATTATGAAATCTTCTATGCGCCGTTCTGACCGTTACATCCGGCTTTCAGAAGCTGGAATGCCTGAGGAAGAAATTAAGCGTATATTCAATGAACCGGTAGAAATGCGCGTTTTCAGCTGGAACGGGGAGCGAGATACGATTATGAGTCCGATGGATTCCATTCGTTACTACAAATCTTTCTTACAAGCCGGTTTGATATCCATCGAGCCAAGTACCGGATTTGTAAAAGCTTGGGTCGGTGGTGCCAATATTGACCATTTTGCGTACGACCACGTAAGGCTTGGGAAACGCCAGGTCGGTTCCACAATCAAACCTTTCGTTTACGCAGCCGGAATTACCATGAATGTAGTGAAACCCGGGTTGGTTGTTCCGAATATTTCCTATTGTGTGGATTTATACGATCCGAACGGGAACCCCGACGGACAATGGTGTCCCAGAAATTCTGACGGAAGCGGGAACGGTGGAACAATCTCTATCATGAAAGGGCTGGCATTGTCCAAAAACAACATTGCGGTTTACATCATGAAACAAATGGGTGCATTAGCCGGACCAAAAACGGTTGCAAAACTCATGCGCGATATGGACATCGAATTGCTTGACAGAGATGTTGTTCCGGCAATGTGCTTAGGTTCCATGGACTTATCACTTTATGAACTGGTAGGTGCCCAGGCAACCTTCGTCAATAAAGGTATTTTCAATAAACCGACAAGTATCCTGCGTATTGAAGACCGTTCGGGGCATGTGATTTACAGTGCTAAAACTGTTTCCAAAGAAGCAATGAACGAAAACGTTGCTTACATCGTATTGAAAATGATGCGGGGAGTGATCCAGGGAGGTACCGGAAGCAGGTTGCGCGGAGGCGCGGCTTATGGAGGAATTGCTTACCCAACAGCTGGAAAAACAGGAACAACACAAAACAACTCCGACGGTTGGTTCGTAGGTTTAACACCGGATTTGGCTACAGGAGTATGGGTTGGAGCAGAAGACCGAGGCGTTCGTTTCCGAAGCACCGATTTGGGACAAGGAGCACGCACGGCACTTCCTATCTACGGATACTATATGAACAAAGTCTATAAAGATCCGAAAATAGCGATTTCGACCACGGATTTTGAAGCTCCACGGAACTTTGACAATTCGGTATTTAACCTAACAGGAGCTGAAATTGATCCCGCCGTCGCCGATTCAACGGAAAATATTGTTGATGAAATAAAACTAGAATAACACACGCAATGAATAAAGTTGTAAAGAATGTAGAAGAAGCCCTAAACGGCATTGAAGATAATATGACCCTGATGGTTGGCGGATTCGGATTATGCGGAATCCCCGAAAATTCCATTGCACAATTGGTGAAAAAGGGAACTAAGGGGTTGACATGTATTTCAAACAACGCAGGGGTGGATGATTTTGGTCTGGGTTTGTTGCTTCAAAACAAGCAGGTCAAAAAAATGATCTCTTCCTATGTGGGAGAAAACGAAGAATTCGAGCGTCAAATGCTATCCGGTGAACTGGAGGTTGACCTGATCCCACAAGGTTCTTTGGCTGAACGCTGCAGAGCTGGAGGAGCCGGAATCCCGATGTTCTTTACACCGGCAGGTTACGGAACAGAAGTTGCCGAAGGAAAAGAAGTCCGTGTTTTTAATGGCAAGCCTCATATCCTGGAAAGTGCCCTAACA
>DJFP01000146.1:0-7295 GCA_002432565.1 Flavobacteriales bacterium UBA5869 | reverse complement strand
ATGGCCGGAAAAATCACAATTGCCGAAGTGGAAGAACTAGTTCCTGCGGGAGAACTGGACCCTAATTTCATTCACACACCGGGAATTTTTGTGCAACGTATTTTCCAGGGAGAAAAATTCGAAAAACGCATTGAGCAGCGAACTGTTCGCCAAAAATAAATGACATTCTTTCGATTAGATAATAAGTGGCTTATTTGGCCACTTTTTCTTTTTTTGATGGCTTATGTCATCTTAAGAGCACTTTTTGTCGAACCGCTTTTTGATGAGCTAGCCACGCTTTACTGGTATGTCCAAACCGGTTATCTGCCTGGCAGAGGAGCAACCATGGATGCCAATAACCACATCCTGAATTCATTGATCTCGCATCAATGCTTTCGTTTGTTCGGAGACCATTTCTTTGTTTACCGTTTGTTTTCAGTGCTCACCTTCCCCATTTATTTTTTTGCGGGTAGAAAATTGCTGTTAAAAACCAAAAGTCCTTTTTCAATCTTCATCTTCCTGGCACTCATTTTCGTACACTGGATCTTTGATTATTTTTCATTTTCCCGCGGATATGGTCCTTCGCTCGCCTTCCTGGTCCTCGCTTTTTACCTCATTCAACGCTGGTTTGAAGCTAAAAAGACGCATTTATACATAGCGGTTATTTTCTTTTTCGCAGCAGCATTGCTCTGCAACCTGAGTTTACTGATTCCATTGGTTATTCTTTTATTCTGCCTGATCTTTGTTTCCATAATTCGCGCGAAGCAGTTCACCGTCCGCCAACTTGTAGGATTTTGGATAACGACTTTGTGCTTCATGACCTTCCTGGTCCCTGTTTACATTTATATCAACAAATTGAAGAAAGCCGGAGCACTTTGGTGGGGAAGTAAAGAAGGTCTTTGGGAAGTAACAGGAAAATCGATTAGTAAGAATGTTTTCTTCTCCGAAAGCGAGGTATTCAAGTATTTAATGGTTTTGGGGATTGCCCTTAGCGCAGTAACACTCCTTAGACGTTGGAAAAATTCGGGACTCAAAAATTTAACGACTGATCCTTCCTGGTGGATTCCACTTCTGTTCGTTCTCACTCTTTTCGGCATCTGGGTCAGTTCAAAAATACTGGATGTCAATTACCCCATGGACCGTGTGGGAATGTACCTGGTTCCCTTGTTCATTCTTTCGGTCGGATACAGCATTCAAAACTCTGAAATACTCCGTTGGGCTTTACTGGGGTTCCTTTGGTTTCCGGCATCCTTCGTTCTCAACATGAATTTGGACAGCTCTGTTTTTTCTCCGGAAGACCGTATTCACAGAAGTTTTTTCCGGGAAATCCTTCGCAAAGTCCCATCCGACGCCTGTCTTTCCGCTGATTATGTTTCACAAGCCAGCTACGCATACCTGACCCGCAAAGAAAAAATACCACATGTTGCAACAGATTACTTAACCGAAGATTCTCTTAGCAGGGGAGATTACCATATTTCCTGGGTCGAAGCATTGAACTGGCCCGATTACTCCCGTATATTGCAAGATCCGGTAAGTGGAACCCGTTTATACAAAAGGAATACCTTCTCTGAAAAACAAGTGATCCTGGATACAATCATTCCAGCCATAAAAAGCAACAATGCCGTAATTCCGGTTTTGGATCTTGACTTGAGCCCCTTCTCCGGCAGGCTGGTTCAAACGATAGTAGACGGAAGTGTCCGATTAGACAAATACTGCCTGGACCTGAATCTCCGACATGAAGCAGAATCCCTAAAAGGAGAACTCCGAAGAACAGATAACACCCGCTTTAACTGGTATTTCGGAAGAAAAACAGGTTATCAATTCCACTACCCCAATCATCCGTTCCTTATTTTACCTGAAGATCGAATCCTTCACATCCGTTTTTACAACGATGATCACAATCTGGTAAATCTTTCGGGGATTCACGTTAAAATCCTTGCCGTAACCCAAAAGTGAGATAAGAAAAAGCGAAAGCTTTTGATCTGGTCTCGGATATCCGGGATTAGTGCAGCTATTTGTTGATTGCAACCGAAATCATTTTACATTTGCATGAATCCAAACGAAAAAACAGGACTATTTTGATTCAAAGAAACTCCAAGACACAACTCATTACGTGGATCCTATTTTTGGGTTTATTGATCTATGCTATTTTAAGAGCCTGGATTGTGGAACCTATCCACGATGAAGTAGCAACTTATTTTCATTACATCGAAACAGGAGAAATCCGCGGTGGACGTTCGTTGATGGATGCCAATAACCACTTGTTCAACAGCTGGCTCGGAAATCTTTCTTATCGTTGGTTCGGCGAACATTTCTTTTTATTCCGTGTTCCTGCCATTTTGTGCTTCTGCCTTTATTTTTGGTCGAGCCGGAAACTTACCCGCAACCTGAACCTGGGTATCTGGGGTGAATCTTGTTTCGTAGCGTTGAATACGATTCCCTGGATCTTTGATTATTTCAGTTACACAAGAGGATATGGACTCGCAATCGGATTTTTCATGGCCGCTTTACTGCAATTGTCGCTGTGGTTAAAAGCACAACATACCGGTCATTTGATCCTGCTTCTTTTGTTCCTCTACTTAGCAGTTCTCTCGAATTTGACTTACCTGATCACCAGTTTGATCATCAGTGCTTACATTGTTTTCACTACTTTGCTTTACGCCAGGAAAATCGGGATCAAAGCGCTGATGTTCCACGCTTTCTTGCTCATCGTATTCGGCTTTGCACTGATTCCGCTTATCGAATTCAGCTTCGAATTAAAGGAAGCCGGAGCGCTTTATTACGGGAGTCTTGACGGACTTTGGTGGGTGACCGGAAAAACCCTTTCACGCTATATTTTATTCTACGATGCAAACTGGCTGCGTATTGCTTACCTGTTAATTGGCTTTACGGGTGCAGTGCTTTTATTCCTGCAATGGAAAAAAGAATCCTGGCTGCAATTCCTCACAAGCACCTCATTCTGGCTGTGTATGCTGATAGCAGGAAACATTTTTGCCATTCTTTTCCTGGCAAAAGTCATGAATGTAAATTACCCGGAAGACCGGGCTGCCATGTACCTGATCCCACTGAGTATTTTAGCCCTGACTGCGTTATTTGCTCAAAATCGAATCTCCAAGTACTTTTTGGTAGTGTTGTTATTCTTTCCCATAAGTTTTATCGCAAAATTAAATTTAAATACGTCTGTTTTCTCCCCGGATGACCGCATGAGCAAGGCATTCTACGAAGCTGCAACAAAAGACCTAAAACCGCATGAAACGGTAAGCATCTACCCGATCCAGCAGCTGACCTATGCTTACTTCGAACGCACAAACCCAAACCGGAAGGTAAAACACATCGGTACCCTGCAAAAGGATTTTCTTCCGGAAAGTGATCTGATACTTACCAAAACAACGTGGTTATTCCCGAAAGACGACACCAGGGCTTATAAAATTGTGGCCGAAGATCCGGCAAGCACTTATATTGCTTTGAAACGGAAAACCCCGTTCAAACAGGTCCATTTGTTTGATTCCGTTGGAAAAACAAAACAATCCGATGAGGAATTTATCCTCTTCTATGATGGCCCGATACGTCCGGAATGGCGGAACAAAACTATCCGGATCAGCCTGAAAGGTGATTTGAAAACGGACAAGCACCTGAATGATTTCAACATCGTAGTAGCAACAGATGATAAAGCCGGAGCTCATTTGAGGTACGATTATCAGAACCTTCGCTGGTATTATGGAGAGAATGTGCAGCAATTCAAATTGAACTATCCTTATTCCGCAAAGCATTTTCTCAATGAAGAATCCCGATTGATTATTTATATTTGGAACCCGGAAAGAAAGCATTTCAAGCTGACACGTCCGACTATTCAGATTATTGAGTTAAAATAAAGCACATGGCACTAGATAAAAACGGAATAGCAAAACGAATTGCACAGGAACTGCAAGATGGCTGGTATGTGAATTTGGGAATTGGTATCCCTACATTGGTCGCAAATTACATTCCTGAAGGCATCGAAGTAGAATTCCAGTCAGAAAACGGTATTCTTGGAATGGGTCCTTTTCCTTTTGAAGGGGAAGAAGATCCGGACTTGATCAACGCCGGAAAACAAACCGTTACACTTCGTCCGGGAGCATCTATTTTCGATTCTGCTACTTCTTTTGCTATGATCCGTGGTCAGCACGTACAGTTAACCGTTCTTGGGGCCATGGAAGTTTCTCAAAACGGAGACATCGCTAACTGGAAAATTCCTGGAAAAATGGTGAAAGGAATGGGAGGGGCAATGGATTTGGTTGCTTCTGCTGAGAATATCATCGTAGCAATGATGCATTCCAATAAAGCCGGTGAATCAAAAATACTGAAAGCCTGTACGCTCCCTTTGACAGGAGTTGGCTGTGTAAAGAAAGTTGTGACCGAACTGGCAGTGTTAGAGATTAAAGACAATAAGTTCCACCTCATAGAACGCGCTCCGGGAGTGAGTGTGGAAGAAATTGTTTCTAAAACGGAAGGTGACCTGGTAGTACCGGATTTTGTACCGGAAATGAACATCTAATAAAATCCCCTTTTTTACGTTATCCAAACATGATTCAAAAATTATCCATTCTTATACCGGCATACAACGAAGGCCCGACCATTCACCTGATTTTGGACAAGATCAAAAAGGTACAATTGGAAAACGACGTTCACAAAGAATTGGTAATCGTAAATGATTGTTCAAAAGATAACACAGTAGAACGCATTGAGGCCTACATGGCAGCGAACCCTGAAATGGACATTCGCCTATTTTCCCAACCGTATAACCAGGGAAAAGGAGCTGCTATCAATCGTGCTATCCAGGAAGCAACAGGAGAATATATTATCATCCAGGATGCCGACCTGGAGTACGACCCGGAAGAATACAACCTACTCTTGAAACCCGTTTACATGGATAATGCAGATGTGGTTTACGGATCCCGTTTTATGGGACATCAACCTCACCGCATTCTTTTTTACTGGCATTCCAAAGGAAATAAATTCCTTACGGGACTTTCCAACATGATGACGAACCTGAATCTAACGGACATGGAAACATGTTACAAGCTGATTCGTGCTTCGATTGCGAAAGATATCAAGATCAAAGAAAACCGCTTCGGAATTGAGCCTGAAATCACTGCAAAACTGGCAAAACGAAAAGGAATACGTATTTATGAAGTGGGTATTTCCTACTATGGAAGAACATACGAGGAAGGCAAGAAAATCGGGTGGAAAGACGGATTCAGAGCAATTTACTGCATAATTAAGTACCGTTTCACGAACTAATTATCAATTATGAATGGAGAAATTAGCAAGAACGTGAATCTCCTTGATAATTTCAGAATTAATAGTTGATTTCCTTTGACCAGCGTATTGATCGCTTTTCGATAACCAGGTAATAACAGTATGCAAAAAAGATTGCTCCGAAGACAGCCACTGTAAAATACACCCATGGATTCCAGTCTACATGCGGTTGATTGATGCAATAACTCAGGAATAATCCACCCGAAAATCCATGAGTCAGGTAAAGTGAGTAAGAGAAACGACCGATTGCTTCCAGCCACTTGCTTTTAATTGCAATCCAAAGCAAAAAGATAACTCCGATCAAAGCAATCACCGTATCCTCTATTGGGAACATCACATACAGGAAAACAAAACAGGCACCTATTAAAAGATAATTCAGGACCACACTGCGTGATCGATAGATTTCCGAGCAAGCAATTCCGATGAGAAAAAAAGGCACATTGTGGATCAAATCGATCGAGTAGAAATAAGAAGCTGCTATCAAAGCCGAAAATGTTATCAATACATAACTCAGGGCGGTTCTGTTCAATGGAATGACCAGCAATCCAATTACCAGGTAAAACAGGAACTCCACCTTCAGAGTCACAAAAATCGGATTTATCCATTGAGTATCCCTGAACAGGTCTACCGAAAGTGTTGCATTCTCAAACAGCTGTTTTGCGGAATACGGGAAAGGCCATCCAAAAATAAGAGGAGTAAGGCAAATCAGCCCGATGACGCCTAAAAAAGGCGGAAAAATGCGTAGAAATCGCTTTAGAAGATAGTTGGGGTACTGTTGAATACCGAAAGAGTTATCTCTTGTCAGCGAATAATAAATAACGAACCCGGAAATAATGTAGAACAGTTCAACTCCCTGTGCCCCGAATTCGGAAAGCTTGCGGACCAGTTCATTTTTAAACAGGTATCCTTTTATATCTGAAAACGAAATAAAATGAAAAATCAGTACGATCAATGCAGCCAGCGCACGCAATGATTCGATGTGTCCCAAATAGTTCTTCCCCTTTTCCAAAGTCCCGCTAAAATACCTGTTTCGTTTTAAATACCGGTGCGAATTAAATCATTGAGAATTTCCAAAACAACAAAAAACCCTGACGTCCGCCGCGGCGGAGTCAGGGTTTAAAACGTATTTGTATCGATTTTAGTACAGCTCCTGTTTCAATGCTGTACGGTAATCTTTGATTTCTTCTCTGTTGATTTTGTGCTCGGCATTTTTCAACAAATTCAGTAAATACAGGAAGTTTTCCTGGTCTTCGATCTCCAAAGGATACTCATTTCCTTCTTCATCTTCTTCGTACTGAGCCTGAACGTCAAATGCATTCCTGTCCAGCAGAAATTCGTATGATAAACGTAAAACTTTCACCACCAACGGATCTTGTTCTTTCAAAGCTTGTTCACGCAATTCTTTCAAATCATCCACAAGACCTTTGTAGGCAATCCCCTCTTTTTCCACTTTGGAAATAATTGTTTCTAATTTCTTATTGGCAATGGCCGTTTTCATACTTCACTTATTTTCAAGGTTGTAACTACTTTGTCACAACTTTCAAGACATGCAAATGTAATGACTTATTAGCAGTAAAAATAACATCTGCGGTGTTTTTTTACAAAATCATTGAATTTCGGCCCAATCCTGCTTTCTTTTAGAATTACCGCTCACACGTAGAACGAATGACTATATTTGTAAAAACAGAAAAACCGAACTTTTGCTAGATATTTTAATCAAAGGAATTGTAACCGGATTTATACTCAGTATAATGATCGGACCTGTATTCTTTCTGCTCCTTGAGACCAGTATCCGAAAAGGAGTTCGTGCGGCTATTGCATTTGACCTTGGTGTCCTGCTCTCAGACCTCATTTATATTCTCATTGCCCTGGTATTTTATGCACAGGTTACCAAAATTACCTCCGGGGAATACGGGAACATTATTTCCATTGTCGGCGGCGTCATCCTGATCATTTTCGGATTGGTAACACTTTTAAAGAAACCCAAAGAAGATAAAAAAGAAGCCGATAAGCAGCTG
>DJFP01000227.1:9905-14538 GCA_002432565.1 Flavobacteriales bacterium UBA5869 | reverse complement strand
GCTGAAATAAAAAGATTCCCACTCGATGGGTTGGGGTAGAGTTTGAAATCAGGAATTAAATGCTCACTTACAGATAACAGGTCTGCATGCATTTTTAAGATGAAAATATCGTCATATAAAACGGACGTTCGTTCCTCTAATCCCGACCCGCAATCAAAATCTACGGTTTCTACATACCAACCGGTGGAATAAATGCTCCCNNGTGTTGTCAGTAGCAATATCCCACAACAGATCATTGTAAAAAGGGGAGGTATTTCCGTATGAACCAGCCCATACAAATTCTCCATTTTGGTCCAGGTAAAGCAGGAAGACATCCACCTCTCCAATTGCTTCCAGGTTATTGATNNNCATCCAATGCAATGGAATATTTGAAACCGGCATCCGAAAAGCCTTTTCCCCAAATGAATTCCCCCGTTGGCGTGAGTTTTAGTACGAAGAAGCTTGTGATGTCGCTAAAAATTAAAAAAGTACCTGTTCCGGGGTCCAAATCAAGCGTATCACTGTAAGTACCGGTGAGGTAGATTTCGCCGGTAGTCGTTGTTACTACATCAACCCCTTTATTCGTGTACGGACCGTCGAAATGTTTTACCTGGGTGAAATCACCGTCTGTTGTAAGAAACAAGAGAAACATATCGGTAGATAATGCCCCGGCGATCAGCTGGTTGGTGGCAGGTCCCGGGTTAAAATCAACCGCAAGCTGGAACCAGCCGGTGATCAGGACGGTATTTTGATAAACTTCCAGCGAAGTAGCCTGGTCGTATCCGCTACCTCCAACTCTTTTTGCCCAAACATAGTTTCCCTGCGGATTTAGTTTCTGGATGAAAATATCGCTGTTTCCGGAAGAGTTGTTGAGGTTTGCAGTTGCCGGTCCCGGATCGAAATCCGCAGTGCCGTAATAATAGCCTGTTGAATAAATATTTCCGGAGTTATCTGTTTTTATGCCTGTAATCTGATCACCGGCTATTCCTGAATCAGTGGGGCTTCCAAAGGATCTTGCCCAAAGGAATTGCCCGGCGGCGTTCATTTTAACAATAAAAGCATCGGATTGTGAGGTTTGATTAGAGATAGTAGATGTACTGTCAACTGTTGGGAAACTGGAATTTCCGATGAAATATCCTGCAATGATCACATTGTTCTGATAATCTGTCGTTATTGCTGTAACATTGAATGAATTTCCGGAAGGGAATACTTTGGCCCAAATGAGGTCTCCGGCAGGATTCAGTTTTTGGATGAAGATATTTTTCCCACCTCCGGAAGACAGGTTCGTAACTCCGGCACCCGGGTCAAAATCGATTGTTCCCTGGAACATACCGGCTGTGTAAACATTATTTTGGTTATCAACAGCAAGGGCTTTTCCCCATTCACTTTCCGTAGTTCCATAAGTGTGTACCCATTCAAACTCGGGAGTCTGGGCAAAAGAAAGCGTTGTTAAAAGTGTTAGCGTTAATAACAGATTCAGGTGTTTCATATTGTAAGTGATTTATTGATAGAGCTAAAAATACAAATAAACAGGGTTGAAAACAATCCATGTCGGAATATTTCACTCCCGGGCGAACACTGTGTCTCAGTATGTGTTGTTTACGTATCGGAGAGATTTAGTCCATGGATTTTACCATTCTCTGATGTCTTGACCCGGATTCATTCGTAAGGGTTACCACATAACTTCCCGGTGAAAGGTTTCGGATGTCCAGTTGATATTCCGTACCCGACAGCTCTTTTTCCAATACGATCATTCCAAGGGAATTGCAGATGGTAACCCGGCAGTTGTTTAAGCTCGCCGCTGAAATGAAAAGCTGCTGATTCGCCGGATTCGGATAGAGTTTGAAGTCATCCTGAGAATGGGAAGTAATAGACAGGATACTTCCGTTCAATTTTTGAATATAGACGTCACTCGGGCCGGAAGGATTAAGTATCTCCACTGCCGGTCCGCAGTCGAAATCCACCGCTCCTACAAACCGCCCGGTGGAATAAATACCGCCCAGGTTATCTACCGCAATACCGCTTACATAATCATGGTCCAGGATTCCCTGGTGCCCGTAAGTTCCCGCCCAGACGTAATTTCCATTCGGATCCAGGTAAACCAGGAATATGTCCTCTAGTATTGAGGAGAAGCTTCCGGCCGGGTTTCCCTGATCGAAATGTACCGAGTCACCGAAAATACCTGTTACCACGATTCCGTTATCGGGATGGTATGCCAGGGATTGGCTGTATTTGTAGTAAGTTCCGGCAAACGTTTTCGCCCAGGAAAAGTCTGCGGAAGGAGTCAGTTTCAGAACAAAAAAGTCCGTTCCGTTAGCCGGGGTAACGGAGTTGGTTCCTGTTCCCGGATCCAGATCAATTTCGGCATCGAAAATACCGGTCAGGTAAATCGCGCCACTCGGATCTGTAGTTAAATCCACGCCTTTATCGTTGAATACTGAGCCGAATTGTTTGACCTGGTTGAAATTTCCGTCCGTAGTCAGGGACAAGAGAAAAATATCCGCATATCCTTGTGAGCTGAGTGAAGTAATGGAAGCAGAAGGGTCGAAATCGACGGTTTGCCGGAACCATCCGGTTAGAAAAAGGGTATTTTGGTGAATACTCATGGCAACGGATTCCTCCGAATCACCGCCCCCGATTTTCTCTACCCAGATCAAATCGCCGCCGGGACTTAATTTCTGGATGAAAATATCTTTGTTGGAACCTGTGGCTGTTACCATCACCGCTCCTGTGCTGTTCGGGTCGAAATCAGCAGTTCCGTAAAAATGTCCGGTAGAATAAATATTCCCGGAAGCATCTGTTTTCAGTGCCCGGATAAGGTCCGGATCGCCGGCTGTGTCATTCTGATTTCCAAAAGATCTTGCCCAAACGAACTGACCGCCTGTATTCAATTTCACGATATAAGCATCGGCCTGCCCCGGAGACGAGATGGTAGAAGTACTGTCGACAGTGGGAAAAACCATTGTCCCGGTAAAACTCCCGCCGATGATCACATGATCTGACGGATCTATGGTAAGTGAAGTGACAATGGTGCTGCTTCCCGCTGGAAATACTTTTGCCCAGATGAAATTTCCGTCGGGACTGAGCTTTTGAATAAACACGTTCGGATCAGCACCCGAATTGATGTATGCAGTTCCTGTTCCCGGATCGAAATCAGCCGTCCCGGAGAAAGTTCCGGTAACATAGACATTATTCTGGCTGTCGGTTGCAACGGCCCGGCCGTTGTCGCCTTGCGGACCGCCAAGGGCATGCGCCCATTCCAGTGCGGAAGTTTGTGCGAACAGTATTCCCGATTGTGAGATCAGAGTGATCAAAAGGAAAAGGTATTTTGTTGTGAGGGTTAGCTGTTTCATATACAGGGATTTGTATTGCAAGGTAAGGAAAAAATAACCGCTAAGAAAAAAAGGATTACCCTTTTACGGATAATCCCTTTCACGATAAACGTAGGTGCGCGATTCATCGCGTGCCTGCGGTTATCTAGGCACCTGCCGGTTTGTTCTTTGTTCCACCCGGGCGGGGCTTTTGCCGATGATTCTCCGTGCGGCTTTGTAGATGACGAGGAGGCTATCCCTACTACTAAAGATTTCCACCTTTTTCATTGCCAAAAAGGTGGAGCCAAAAGTCTAGGCGCGGGTAAACCAATCGACCTGTTAGCAGGTCATAACAGAATTTCTCATAAACTCAGCTACGCCTCAAACAATATGAGAAATTTACTGTCATATCCTGCACAGGTACCCGATCTCGTTTACTAAGGCGCCGGATTGGAATTCCTCTAAGTTGTATTGTTTCTGTCTTCGTGGAACTTAAAAAGGGATCACCCTTTTACGGATAATCCCTGTGAACTTTAAAACAAAACTATGTGGCCTATGTGGTTAGTGAACCTTGGTACTGCCAGGGCCGCTTTTCCCGATGATCCTTCGCGCGGCTTTGTAGGTCACGTAGAAGGGATTGTTGGTGCTTTGGAACAGGCTGATGAAGCGGTCGAGCTGTTCGATGAGCAGTTTGTTGAGCTGCTTTTCGAGTTCTTTGATGGATTTGGTCTCCAGCGAGCGCTCAATGATGGCCTGCCTTACGCTGTTTTTGCGTTCTTCGATAAGTCCGGCATGGTCTCGGAATGCCTGGATTTGAGTAGTTGTAATCCCAAAATCCAGCAGGAAACTTTCATATGTTTCCAGGTCTTCCAACAACACTGTACTTAGAACCTGCAAGCGGTCCGCCGAAGTTCGTTTCAATAAAGTCAGCGACTCTTTGTGGCGTGCGCGCAATGCCAGGTCGTTTGCCTGTGTGGCATACAGGAACAGTCCTTTTTTGAGCAGGCTCATGTCTTTGATCAGTTGATCCAGGAACACCTGTTTTTCTTCGCTGATTCCCTGTGTGATGCTGTTTTGTCCGGTGAGGCGGCTTCTCAGGTTATTTAGCAAGGTTTCGAATTGACTTACTACAGATACAATTGCCGGAATCCCGTTCCAGCTGCTTTGATGGTCCTTTACCACCGCGAGTACATTCTGGTACATCGCCATGTGGTGCAATGTTGACTTGTTCATGACTTCTATTTTTTATAGTATCGTAATATCCGTTGGGAATATTGTGCCAAAACACTGAGGGACAGTTGTTAACGCTCGTTAAATCAGGCGTTTCATTGAGTGAAACACTC
>DJFP01000227.1:0-9858 GCA_002432565.1 Flavobacteriales bacterium UBA5869 | reverse complement strand
TGTCTGCGGGTTTGTTTGGGGTGTGTTGTGCAGTTGCAGCACAGCTGTGGGGAGATGCTTACCCTCAGTTTTGGGTTTGTTTAGGCCGGTGTGAGTGTTTGTATGGGGTAGGTTCTCGAATTGCTGCCCGTGAAAAGGGGGATGTTTATGCGGAGGGCTTTTTTGTTTATCGGGGTTATTGAGATGTGTGGGGGATTGACTAGTAAACAACAGAAAGCACACCTACCGGATTAATCTTACTTTTTGGCATTGCCCCAAAAAGTAACAAAAAGGTCTAGGCCTGTATTCGAAGACTTGAAAATTAAGTTTTTCTGCACTGCCTGTACCCCAACTCACAAACGTCCTTAGCGACTTTTTTTGTAGAAAAAAGTCGAGGACTGAGTTCAAACAGGGGTTCGGCAACGCTCCAAAAAACAAATTTTCTACATCTTCAGCATAAGGGCCGGTTTTTAAATCCCCTAAGTTGATTTGTTTTTGGCTTCGGAGGATAACTAAAAAGGGATCATCTTCTTTGGTAATCCCTGTTAATGATAAAAAATAAACCTCGTGTGCCTGGTGCGCCTCATGGTTAATTAAGCGAGCTTGTTGGAATTTATGGGGTTGTAATAGGGAATTCCGGATTTGAGTATTTTTAGGGTATGGAACATTCATCCGATACGAGAACCTATAAGCGTGTATGGAATAACCTGTTCATCGCTATCTACTATTCTTTGTGTTTTTCAATTATTCCTGTTGGTTTAATTGCGGCATTTATCAATAACCCGCACCAGATATATGCTTTACTGGTGGGAATTGTATTGCTTTGGCTCTTATACGAGTTGTTTACGGTTGCCTACATCCGTATCACCTTCCGGGACGGAGTCCTGCTCTTCGAACGCCCCCTGGGGAAATACCGGCTTTTATTTCGTCAAAGACCGGGCAGCATGACTATTCATCCCGATGATTGGAGTGAAGTGTATACGCATTCCCACAAAGGCGGTCATTCCTTTTATTTCCGGAAAGAACGCACGGCGGCTTATTTTGTGTCCTTTGATGGCATGGGTTCTTTCGATAACGCGCTGGCCAGTTATTTCCCGGGAAGAAAGAAGCACGTCTCGGAATTTCCGCGAGAGTTGAAGCGAAAGATGCGGAAGGAAATGCCGGAGCAGGTGTTTTGAAAAATTACTCACTTTTCAAAGGGTTTTGCTTCTTCTCGTTCTTTTTCTGTAAACTTGTTTCCTACTATTAAACTATTCACTGTATGGAAACACCTCAACAAACTCTTGCGCGTATCCGGGGACTGCGAAAGTACCAGCCCAGCGCTATCGGAAATTCTTTGTTTATGTTACTGGTCAGGTATACCAGTTTGGCAGGCTTTTTTGTCCTGGCGGGGATTAGTGTTTACATTTACGCTGCTTCCGGGAGCCTGAATCCACGGAAAGAAGGAAAAATAGATGTTTACNNTGTTTACATCGCGAAGGTCAAAGAGTTTGGTCATTTGAAATCGGAGGACCAGGTAGATCAGGTGTACCTGCTGATGATTGTTGCCTTGATGTTGTTGGTGGTCTATAAGTTGACTACGATGGTGCTCAGAAGAAACAGTTATATTTTTATGATGAATGAGGTATTGGATGGGGAGGAGTGAGTTTTGCAAGATTATTTATAGTTCCTTTTTCCATAGATTATAACATTTCTTGTCTTGAGGATAATCCATTGAGGTATCGGCATATTCTCCACATCGATGGCAAACATTTTCGGGGTATTCCGGGTTCTCATATTGAGCCCATATACTAAAGCAATCGCTGCAATAGGGCCTGTCCGGATTGTAGGTTATTCTGTTTTGGCATCGGATACAATACCCTCTCGGTTTGGTTACGTTTTTTATTGTAGTTTCCTTTTTAGTTGTGACTTTGTTGATAGAAACTCTCTCATCTTTCATGAGCGTAATACTTTCCGCCGAGTCTATAATTGATTTTACTTCAGCAACTGCTTTTTCATAAATTTCTTTATCAGAATTGCGATCAATTAATACTCCCATTTCCCGATTTGTCTTTTCAGAAAATTCATACATGTTCATAGAAGTAATAACCATCCTTGACTCATTGAGATAACATTTTGCATGCAGATTCTCAAAAAAGAAGAGGGAAAGATTTTCAAGTTCAGCCAGACTATTTTTTTCATTTGGCTTTAATTCATNNTTTTCCGTAAATAATTTTGATTTGGACCCCTTTTTTGCTTGCGTCTTTCAATCGTTCATAGAGAGTTTTTGATAGTTGTAAATAAGGGGATATGAGAACCAGTTTTTTGGATGCATTTATAATTAATTGCTCCAGGTTATGCGATGTCCCGGATGTCGTTAAAAATTCTGCCATTTGTATTCCTTTATATTTCTTGATAACATTTCACGATTAACTCGCTATTGTATTTACTTCTTTTTTGAAATTCGGTTCCCAGGAAGAAATGTCTTTGTCTGAATAGAAGTGTTCGACAATTTTTAAAATCAATTCTGCAAAATCTTCTAGGATGGTTTTATAAATGAAATTCGCTAGATTCGCCAGTTCTTGATCAGAAAGATGATAGTCACGAACTATGAAATGCATGTACCTGCCTTTTGATTCTCGGGTGATGTTTTGGATGTACTTTGGATGACCGGAAAGCAGTTTTTCAATCTCCTGATAGCGGGCTTTGTCTTCGTCCCATAATTCAAGAACAATTTGCAAGTGTTTCTGACCTCTCATTAAATTACTTGTAATTACTGTAATGTATGAATGGATTTTATTTTGTTCGTCCCAAAAGTTTCTCCAATCTGTGGAATTCCCATGTGATGTCCAGTTTAGTTTACTTGCAAGCAGTTCAAATTGATTATTTAAGAAGGTAGTCGCAGCAGCAGCAGTTTCCTGAATTTTTAGAATTTTCTGTGCATGCTCAAAGTAAAATTTAGCTTGTTCGTCCATGGCGTAATTGGTTGAAAACTGGTCAATGGTATTGACAAAGTCAGTTATATATATTGTGTATTTATTCGAAAGGTTAAATGGTATTCCTTTTTCCTTCACTTTTTGGACCCATTCAACGTGTGTAATGTTTATAAATGTCTCTTTGTTTACGTCAGGAACTTTGTGAGGGTATGGAGTTAATAAAACGCCTATTTTGTCCTCTTCGGAGCATTTAAAATGATTCCAATAGTCCGTTAGATCATTGTGTAAATGATGAAATATTTTGTTTTCAATCAGGATAACCTGTTCACTTAGTCGATCCTGGATAACGATGTCAATCCTTCCATTCTGTGTAACAACTTCGCATGTTGCATGAGGAACACCCAATGAAAATAGCCGTTTAGTCTTCTCTTCAATTAAATCGGTTAATGCATCCACGAACAACTCGCTGACTGCCTTTTCTTCGCAATTGATGAAATGGGCATAAATGGAACTGTTGATATTTTCGTGGTATTGCTTTTTGATGATCTCCAGAAATCCAATGGGTTGTTTTTGGGATTTGGGGATCTCGAGAGTGAGGAGGGGGGCTATATTAGTAAGCATACAAGTGATTGTTGATTAGTAAGTTTGATATTCAAAATACCCGTTATCAAAATATTTGGTCAAATCGATCTCTGTATTCTTATCAAAAAAGTCTAAAGGAATATTTTTGACCATTTTGTATGTTTTCAATAGATTCTCATTCTTACTTAAATACCATTTTTTTCCCATAGAAGTTTGAGAATTGATAAATAAGAGTGCTTGCTCATGTGTCGTTAACTGAGCTCTTAAAATCTTTACGAAATCATATTTCTGTTCAATACTTATTTTTTGTTTGTCTATAAAAGTTACGGTTTGATAAAGATGTCTGTAGTAATGTCCTAGTCTAGATTGATGCCCCCTAAATGGGATATATTTAAAGACTCTTTTCTCTTTTTGTTTCTCTTTTTCTTTAATTATTTCATTGTTAAGAACGATTTCAAGTTTCTCGAAGAAGATATTCTCGTTATCGAATTTAGAAAGGGATTGTTTGAGTTGCCTTGAGGAATTTTCTCCAATACCAAAGAAAAGAACATTATAGGAAATCTGGAATTCCTGATTTTTAGATAATACAATCCCTTGTTCAAATGCTACATCAATTACCAACTTATGAATTAACCGGAACTCTCTGATTAACATTACGAAGATCTTTTTTCCGAAATCATTTCCGATGCCAATCTCACCTACATTTTCGCGGTGTAACTTTACTAGCTCGAAGAATCGGCTTTCAATCTCTTGTTTTTCAAATTGTTGCTGTACTTGTTTGTTCGCATCAATCTGAGCTTTCAAAGCTAAGTATACTAATACAATGGATAGTCCATTTAAAAAAGGAGAAGTAATACCGCCTATTGTATCACCGATTTGTCCCGTGCCGTCTTCTCCTTTGTAATTCTCGCCAAGAAAAGTGGAAGTATAAAGCCATGGTATAACGAGAATAGCGACTAAGATTAATAATATTAGAATGGTAATAGTTGGTCTATTATCTTCTGTTTTGGTTGATTTATTCTTCAAAATGTCTACAGATTTTCGTGTAACATAAAATGTGTAGACGGATACAGCGAGAATAATTAAGGATATTACTAATAGATAATGTTGTTTCACTATGAATGATAATTAGAGGTGTTTTAATAATTCAGGGTGTTTTAAGAGGTTATTTAGTTTTTCAATTAATAAGGCACCACCATTTCAAGGATAATGGAAAGTTTATAAAGATCTTGATTATCAACAGATTTCCCGAGTATCTTTATAAGGTCATCATTCATATTGTTTTCGGAACTGACTATTTTAAAAAGATTGTTTTTTTGTTTTTCTACTAAGGTATACATTGCTAATTCATAAAAGTATTCCTCGCCAAGTGATTCTATTAAACTAAACTCAACACTTTGTTCTAAGAGTTTTAAAAGCAAATATCTGTAATAGAAAATTTTAATTTGTCTTGGAGATGGATTATCCAATTTCAAAATATATTTATCCAATAGCTCTTTCTCGTACATTGAAATGAGTGAATTATTCTGATTGTTGAAATCTTGAAGTTTTTCACTAGAGTTTAAGTGCCCCCAATTAAAATCACTTTTTATATCCTAGTTTACGTTGTTGTCAAGAATAGGAGATTTTGGATCTGAATGAACTTTTTCGTTTCTAGATATTTCATATATGTGTCCCTCAGTAAGTGCATCAAGAATATTCTTCTTTTCTGTATCGATTAGATCAGGAAGCTTTACTCCTGTTAGAAAAAGTTTATCCATATATTCTTTTGCTCTGATGTTATTAGAATCCTCTCCAAGATTTTCATATTTTTTCGATATGGCATTCATTAATATATTCTCATCTACTAACGTGATAACAATGGTTCTTCCAATAATTTCCGCATCCTCCAAAATTATTCTTAATGCGTCAGCGATTGGTAAAATATTCTTTAAATCACATCTGTCTAAATCATCAACAATTATTAGAACGCGCTTATCCGAATCTTTTTTTGAAATCCAGGTCTGAAGTAAGGTTTTTAATTCGTCTTGGACCTTTGCCTGAAAACCCAGTTCATTTTTAAAATGATGTTTTTTTGAAATTGTGGTAAATAACTTGGAGACATTAGGAGTAACATTTTTAGCAAATAAATAAGTGCTTAGTGAAATAGGAGTCAGAACTAAAATGCTCTTATATACGTTTGAAAGGTTATCCCATTTTAAGTCTGAATTGATTAACCAACCCAAAAAAGAGCTTTTATTTTCGGTAGGTAATAACCACCAACCTAAGCTTAGAAGAGCAGGAATAAGTAACCAGATAAATTTAATCCATCCTAACCGATAAATGTTCAATTTTAGAATTTTAGCTGGTTTAGAGATTATTTTAAATCGAGTTGAGTTATAATATTCATCCGCTATACTTTCGTATAAATATGCCCAAAAGGCATTTTCTTCTTTATACTTCCAAGCATGTATTTTGACTATAAAAAAGTCATCTGATGATCTGTAGGTTTGATGTTGATTATCATAGTCGTATCCAAGGTTTTTGACAAACTCTCTAATCAAAAATGTTTTTCCTCTTCCCCAACGTCCAAAAATGCCAATAACCTGGCCTTCTTCGTCTTTTAATTTTTTGATTTGAATAGCTAATTTTTCAGCAATTGATTTTACTCCTAATGTAGGTTCAATGTCTTTTTTGTCTCTATATGTAAAGCCTTTGCCTAGAACACCTATAGGGTCTTGATTTTCCAAGTTAGCTTCTGATACAGTCTCCTTGGGGTGATCGTTTTTTTTACTTTGAATTTTCTTCTGTATTTCGTACTTAACTTCTTGACGTATTTCAGCCCACTTGAAAATCTCTATCAAAAGAGTTGAGAAATCGATATTCTTGGTATTGAATTGTGTTATGATACCTTCTTGATTGAAACCAAGTTTTTTAAATTCACTTTTGACTTCGTTAACACGTCTTCTACCAAGCCCAACAGTCATGGTATAATCCTCTATCAAAGATCCTTGATTACCTTGAACATTATATTTAGATTGCTTGCTCAAGTCAACGTTCGCAAGTTGGCTCTGACTTGAAACAGATTCAATAACCAAATAACCATGTTCTTGTATCGGTCTAACAATAAAGTCATAATCTCTACTAACATGAATAAATCGAAAACCCTTATATTTAGATGCATCCCAACCTCCGATTGGAGAACCGTAAGAAAAGTCGGGTTCATTTGCGAACAAATAAGATCCATATTGATTACCAATCTTTATAGATTTCAGGTATCTTTCTAATGTTTCTAAAAAAAATTTGTAATTCATTTGTTTACTGGCTTAAGGAGTTAGGATGTTGTTTTTTGAATAATCATTAATTATCATTGCTATGAAGTAATGACTTAACACCTGCAACAAATAAAGATATGCCGATTCTCTTTTCAATATCTATTTCTTTAGATATTTCGCTGGAAAGAAATTGTTCAGTGTCAGAGATATTCCATAAGTATGAAAACTCATTGATTCTGAATTTTTTACTAAAATCATTTAGACAGTCTTTATAATCTCGGGAATCAATTAGTAGTTCTGATAATGCTTTTACATAATAAAAACCTAAATGGTTATTTTTTAAATTTTTATCAAAAGCTTCAATTTTTTTCCAAATTGTTCCGTATTCGTGGTACATATTGTTTAATAAAATTGATTCAGCTAGATTCAATAGATTTTCAAAAGAAACGTCTTTATCCAAAACTTGTATATCAGACGCTTTAAAAAATGCATCATAAGCCAATTTGAAATTCTTATTTGAAGAATGAGCCGCACCGAGTAAAGCATATAATTCTGCATCATCAGGGTTTTTCTCAATCGCTTTTTCAAGAGCCTCAATAGACTTGTCATACAATTTAATGTGATAATAATAAGATGAAATTTGACGGTAAATTCTAAAATCGTCTGGATGCTTTTCGCTCAGGCTGTTTAGAAGATCAATAGCATCATTTACAAAAGGAAGTTTAAATAAACTGTTTGCTTTAATTAAATTGAATTCAACATTGTCAGGCTGTATTTTAAGAGCATCTTCAATCACAGCTAAAGATTTTTTGAATTCGTTAAGTTCAAAATAGCTCAATGCTTCATTTGCTATTGGATTTGGATCTCTTGGATTTAGTTCTCGAGCCTTCTGGAATGCTTTAATTGCATCTTTTTGCGCATTTTGTTTTGAGAGGATTAATCCTAAATTAGTCCATGCTTTATAGTCACTGTCACGGATGTCTATTGCTTTATTAATATAGTCTTTGGCCTTAGAATAATTTTTTAAACTATTAAAAGCGTTTGATAGCATGAAATAGATATGATAGCGATCATTGATGGAAACTTTTGAATCTAATAATTTTTCCCCAAGTTCTATAGTTTCATCATAATTATTTTTTCTTAATGAGCTAAACATTTGATTGATAGAATGAATTGTTTTAATGTCATCAAGCTCTTCTTGTTCAATAGATTGAAAATCAGCATCCTTAATGCTTTTAATGGGAAATTGTTTTTCAGCTTGAGATTTAATCTCCGTAATTTCATTATATCGCGACTTTGATTCAATCAATAACTCAGTTAGTTCCTGTCGCTGTGATTCTTTAAAATTATTGAAGGCTTTGGTTTCTTTTTCAATGAATATCTGAAGTTCTCGTTCCGTTTCTTCCTTTTGATTTTTAATGTCGTTGTAAAGTTTTCTTCCAACAAAAATCCCCAATATTGGAATAACTACTCCGAAAAATGAGATAAGAATTCCTAAAACCGCTAACCAAGTATCTATAAAATCTCGGTGGTAACTTAACTCATCTTTTAAATGATCGAATTGTTTTTGCTGCTCATTGTCTCTTTCTTCAATATCCTTCTTTAAATCAGAACGTTGCTCTTTCAATTGTTCAATCTGTAATTCAACTCTTTGTATTTTAAGTTGATCTTCAATATTTAAGGTATTATCCGCAGATAATCCAATTGTGGAAATTAAAAAGAAAGGCAATAAAAGATGCTTTTTCATCGCAAGAGTAACAATTAGTTCCCCAAACATGCAAATTCCCCTTCAACCCACAATTCTTTTTAGTTGAAATCTGATCGATTCACTATCATTTTCAGTATTTACCACATTTTCGACGATTCATAAATGTGGTTTTCCACATTCTGGAATTAGAATTTCCAGAACCTCACAACACTCCCCCTTTGATAAATTCCTATGCGCCACGATAAATATTCGTTTTACCGGACCAATTCCAGATATCCCTGCTGTTCCTTTTCTTCGTCCGGGCAATGCCTGATATAGCGACACCTGTAAAAGTAGACGCCTTCAATAGCCTTCTCCCCGTTGGCGGTAGTTCCGTCCCAACCGGCAAGGCTGTTGTCACTGGAGTAAACCACGTTTCCCCAGCGGTTGAAGATGGTTATCTCAAACAAATCTATTACTGAAAAGGATGTAGGTTGGAAAAAGTCATTGATTCCGTCGTTGTTGGGGGTGAAAATATTGGGAAGCTCAACGTTTAAGCCAATCGGAGCAGGTGGAACGGGTGAAATATTTTCTTGTGTTGTGATGGATGCAGCTCCGTTGATGCTGTCTATCGGAAGGTCTTCACAGATCAGGGTGCAATGTGCGGTATTAACATCGATTTCATAGGAATTCCGGTCTTCAAACCCGATAAGACGCTGGTTATCTATGTCTTCAACAGGATTACATCCTCCCGTTCCCTTAATGAAGGCCCCGGTTTTCATAACGCCATACATACGCTGAAATGGACTGTCTAAAATTCCTACGACCGAGTATTCCAGTAAGGTAGAGTAATCCTCGCTTAATCGGAAACGCCATAATTCATTTGTTTCCGAAGTCAGGTAAAAATAACCGTTGAGGTAAACGAGGTCTCCTGCCGAGGTAGATCCCGGCATCGTTCCGATAACTATGTTGCTGCCATCCTGTATGCTCACCCGGTACAAACTGGATTCTGAAAACGTTAACAAGTAATCGTTATCCAGTGCTAATAAGGCGTTTATCCCGGATGGGAAGATGTCGGTTATTTGCGTGTTTTGCAGACTCACCTGATTAAAGTGATAGATGACCGAGAAATTATTGGAGTAGATTTCTCCGTTGGGGCAAATGGCGATATCGTACATACCACCTACAAGACCTACATAAGAAGTAGTACAAGAATCAGGGTCGTACGTATACAAATAACCCTGGCGATCATTAATTAGAAATTGGTATTGGCTGAATAAAGGAAGAGTAAATAGAAATAGAATGGGTAACAAGGAAAGTTTCATACCGCAAAAATAATCGTTTCGGCTCAATCAGCATTTTAAAAAAAACAGATGTTCAAGGCACAATTTTTGATACACAGCGAAGATTTTTCCTTCGAAAACTAAACCTTTCACCCCGG
>DJFP01000120.1:30421-48916 GCA_002432565.1 Flavobacteriales bacterium UBA5869 | reverse complement strand
CCGGTAATATGGCAATCGTTCAAAATGTATCCTATGAGAACATGAATGGTTCACATTTTCGCAGCAGGGATGTTTGGTACATGGGGGGAAATTATGACGATTACTTCAACTCCGGCTGGATGGGTCGTTATTTTGAGCATTATTATCCGGACTATCCGACTGGTTATCCGAATACCACTGTTCCGGATCCGCTGGCACTTGAAATGGGGACCGGGGTTTCTCTGGCATTCCACAGGAACCAGGGAATTCCGGCCGGACTTTCTATTCAAAACCCGGATGCGTTCTACAACCTTATTAACAGCGTTGGAGCCGAAGAACCTACCAACTTCCCTCCTACACATGCGGGTGATGAAATTGAATACATCATGCAGATTGAAAGACAGTCTAACAACTATGCAGAGCGTTTGAGAGATGTTTATGATGCCGGAACAAACTCCGGAACAGTTTACCCGGATTTATATCCGTATATCGCTCCGAGCGGTTCGTTAAACAACCCTTTGGCTCCACAATTGAAAATTATTTCCCGTTTGATCAGCGGAGGAATCGGAACGAAGATATTTCTTTGCAGGATCGGTGGATTCGACACACATGCGAACCAGGTTGTCAATAACAACACCACAATGGGCTCACACGCGGCTTTGATGTATCACATTTCATCGGCTGTAAAAGCATTTTACGATGATTTGACAAACTTAGGACTTGCTGACCGTGTTTTGACCATGACTTTCTCAGAATTCGGGCGCCGAGTAGCTTCAAATGCTAGTTATGGAACCGACCACGGAAATGCAGCTCCAATGCTTATTTACGGTACTTGCCTGAATCCGGGTGTCTATGGGGACAATCCTGACTTATCAAACCTGCAAAACGGGAACATTCCTTTGCAGCATGATTACAGGCAGGTTTTCACCTCTGTGGTCAAAGATTGGTTCGGTGCTCCTGATGCGGCCATTGAGCACATTAAATTCGAGAATTTTGTTTCCAGCCGCGTGGATTATGTTCGCTGTAAGGAGCTCAGTGTAACGGAGCTTTTCAAAGAGAATTTATGGCTCAAATGCTATCCGAACCCNNATGCACCTACCGTTCCGGGAGAACACGCGGTTGATTTTAACTTATCCCGCTATGCTGACGGAACTTATTTTGTGACTTTAATAGCAAATGACAGTGTTGTCCTAACTGAAAAAGTAATCCTTTCCAAATAATGATGTTAAACAGAATTTTATTTCTTTCACTAACCGTCCTGGTTACTTTTCCAGGGATGGCACAAACAAAATACACCGTTCATAGGAAAAACCGGATTTATCTCGGCATTACCGGTGGAATGAATTTCAGCGCTGCTAAAGTAGTGAAGGATTACAGTCTCCTTGTAACAACTCCGCAATCTTCCCAGGAAAATGCGAATTCGGAAAAAGATTACCAGGGATTATTTAAGAATAAAGGTTCCCAATTCGGTCTTTATTTCTCCTATTCCTTCAAAAAGAATCTCGCCATTGTTTTTCAGCCGGCTTACCAAAACAGCAGCTACAATTACCGCACAGCCTATTCCTGGTCGGATACGGTAAACGGAGCGGATTTCGCACTGGAAATGATGCATCAGCAAAAAGTTTCGGCTGTGAACCTCCCTCTACTGGTACGCTGGGATTTTACCGTTTCCCAATTCTCGCCTTACATCCAGGGAGGGATTTATACCAATTTCAGACACCAGGCAAAAAAAACAATCTTCTACGATTATACCATCGATGAAGAAGTAGATAAAAAAACGGCTGACAGGACCGGTGAAACGGATTTTACAGAGCATTTACTCAAAGCTAATTTCGGACTGACAGCCGGAGTCGGGTTTACCTATTTCGCCAATTACTTCGCAATCAGCCTGGAAAGTAATTTCCGTTACGGCTTCCGCTCCATGGTCAACGACCAAAACCGGTACGCTGATTTTACCGGTTTAAGTATGCAGTACCTGGACGTTCCGGACCAGCTGAAGTTTATGAACCTCGACATTCAATTAAGCGTAATGTTCCCGATAGATAACTCCATTTCACTGGGAATTCTTAGAAAAAGCAGACACTAATCCGAATTCGTATGAAACTAATTATTTATTCAATGATCTTCTTAGGGCTGGGAATCGGATTTTCAAGCTGTAAAAAGAAAGTGAAAGAAGAAGAAATTCCATTTATCAAGATCTACGATGATCAGAACGGGAACAAGCATTTTCATCCTTTAGGCATGACCACTGCTGCTGCCAACGACGGATATATCGTAATGAGTGCCTACGACGGCTGGCGAATCCATTTGATGAAAGTGGATGCTAAGGGAGAATTTGTATGGAATTACGAATTACCGGAAAACTATGTCAATGCAGTTCCGAACCTGATCAAAAGTAACGGAGCGAACTATTTGGTTTGCATGGATGCTGTCGGATTGTTTACCTATGTACTGAAAATAGATGAAAATAATCAGTCCACAACCGAAGTAGCTGCTTTTACGGATATTCTCTATCCTACTTATGCTTACAATTCGGGGCAAAACATTTATATTCAGAATTACAACCGCCTGAGTATGCAGACCGGAATCCATAAGCTGACTTTAGATTTGAGCTCAATCGTTCAATCAGCTGACCTGGATATTTTCACGGATGTTGAAGACCGCATCGTAGATCACATTACATTTAACGGGAAACGCATGCCGTTTTTCGTAAGTTCTACTCCGGAGAACAATTACATTGTCATGAACGGTTTTTACAATTACAGTTTTTCCCTGATCTTCCTGGACCAAAACCTCAATTTTGCAGGAGTTTACAACGGGGCTGGTTTTAACGGTGGTCTGGCTGCTATTTCTCCTTCAGGCGGAAACCAATTCTCACTGGCCCGCTTTTCTTACGACAATATTTACTACAATGCCAACGCAGCTCTGAATCCAACAACAATCGATATTACCGAATCAATTTCTGCTCAGGGACATTCCGAACTGGATGCACAAAGGCCGGTACTTATTAAAGAACTTTCAATTGGCGGTACATCTTATAAAGCATTTTTGTCCTCTACCCGAAGCAATCAACTGTTACTGAGTCTTTATGACAAGTCGAGCGGAGCTTTAGCCGGGAAAAAGTACCTTGGAAAAAACATTCCTGTTACTGCTTGTGATTTCATTCAAACGGAAGCCGGAGAACTGAATATTCTGATTCAGGCAAAAATTATGGGAAGTTTTGATCGAATTGCACTTATGAAGTTATCAGGGGATCAACTGGAAGAAATTCCGGATTAACCTGCGACTTTTTTCGATCTGTTTTTTCATTGATAAATCAATGAAACCCTTATTAACACTGGGATTCTTGTCTTTAACACTTTAGTTGTTTATATTAGTAACACATTAATATAAACAAAAGCAATGAAATCAATTTTACCTATTAAAAGGCGGCTCGCCCTTTTAAGCACAATCCTTTTGGGATATTCAGCGCAGGCCCAGGTCGCCACAACTTACAATTTCAGTCAATCGGTTGGAACATACACAGCAATTACCGGCGGTACCGTGCTTGCAAATGCAACTTTGGGAAACATGGACGAAGATTATTTCGAAGTCGCGATTCCTACTTTTAAATTTGATGGTATCCCGTATTCTACAGTCTATGTAAGTACAAACGGATACATTTCTTTCGGATCATCTATGGATACGTATGAATACGACCCAATATCCGGTTTTTATACATATGCGGGCGCAATTTCCGGCTTCGGAGCAGATTTGGATGATTCCGGATCGGGTGCCGGAGCACGTAATATTCGTGCAGAACAGGTTGGAAACGAATTTGTAATCCAATGGCAAAATGTTCAACGATATGATGTTACGGGAGAACGTTTCAGTTTCCAAATCCGTTTGAATACTGTGACGAATGAGATCAATATCGTTTACGGAGGAACCATTACTCCGGGAGATTACCAAACCTATCCTGAAATTGGTTTACGTGGCCCGGACAACGATTTTGCAACCAACGTAAACAATCGTGAGATCCTTGATGCTACAGGTGCATGGGTAAATTCTGTTGCCGGAACATCCGAATTAAGCACTTGCTATTTTGACTCAAACACACCTGCAACTATTCCTGCTGTTGGTACCACTTTCAAATGGACCCCACTTCCTGATATCGAGGTACAAAACATTACTTTTTCCAGTACCAATCAATGCTATGGTTCTGAAACCGTTTCAATAATTGTTCAGAATTCGGGAGGAAGTACTATTGATTTCAGTGTAACACCTTTGACAATCAATGCTTCTGTGAGCGGAACCAATGCCATGACCTTTACTCCGGTTATCATAAACACCGGAACACTCACAGCCGGAGCCACTCAAACAATCCAGATTACACCTGCATACGACATGTCTTCCGGAGGTTCATCCTATACCTTCAACGCTTCGGTTTCGATGACAGGGGATTCCAGACCAGGTAACAATACTTTGAACAAAACTGTTTTCAATTATGCCCCGGCAGTAAGTTATGCAGATGCAACTAATTGCTCCGGAACAAGTGTCACTTTAAATGGAACAAGCAATGCTTTCGACCCGCCATTTGCCAACAATACACAAACAACCATTCCTGACAACAACCCGATTGGGATTTATTCCAGTATCATAGTGGCAGGTCTGGGTTCTGTCAATGCTTCTTCTGTTGTGGCGACCATTGAAAGCCTGACACATACTTATTCAGGAGATTTGACCATTACATTGATTGCTCCGGATGGTTCATCCGTTGACCTTGCTGAAGAGAGAGGAAGTGATGCCAACTTCATCAATACCGTATTCTCCGATGCTGCAACAAATCCTATTGCTAACGGATTCAATCCGTTTACAGGGACCTTCAATCCTGAATCACCGTTCTCTACTTTAACAGGATCTGCAAACGGAACCTGGCAGTTGTTTATTGCAGATAACGCAGCAATTGACGGCGGATCTATTAACAATTGGTCTCTTTCTTTCCCGGGATCAAACAGTATAACTACTTATGCATGGACACCTGCAGCAGATCTGTCTTCAACAAGTATTTCAAATCCGGTGGCAAGCCCTGCAGCTACAGCTTCTTATACTGTTAGTGTTACAGATACAAGAGGATGTACTTCATCTGACAACCTTACTGTAAATATCGGTACACTGCCAACGGTTACAGCATCTTCCGATGCAGTCGGAAATCTGATCTGTGAAGGAGAGGATGTCGTTCTAACCGGGTCGGGAACAGCTGTAAGCTATACCTGGGACAACAGTGTTTCTGACGGAATTGCTTTTGAACCTGCAACTACTGCAACTTATACGGTAACGGGAACGGATGCATCAGGATGTGAAAATATAGCAACAATTACTATTACTGTGAACACTGCTCCAACAGTTATCGCTTCGTCTGATGCAACAGGAGATATGATCTGTGAAGGCGAATCTGTTGTCCTTACTGCAAGTGGGACTGCAACAAGCTTTACCTGGAATAACAGTGTAACAGACGGAGTTGCCTTCGAACCGGCTTCAACCACAACTTATATCGTAACCGGAACGGATGCGAACAACTGTTCTAATTCCGATACCATCGTGGTCACAGTAAACAACAATCCAACAGTAACTGCAAATTCTGATGCAGCAGCAAATACAATCTGCGCAGGAGATGACGTCATTTTAACCGTTTCCGGAACAGCAACCGGATTTGTTTGGGACAACAGTGTACAGGATGGAGTTGCATTTGAACCTGCGAACACTGCAACTTATACGGTAACTGGAACGGATGCCAACGGATGTGAAAACACTGCGGTGATTACTATTACTGTAAATCCGGCTCCAAATGTTTCATTGAGTTTAGCTGTAGACGAATTGTGTGTATACCATAATGCGGTTAATCTGGCCGGTGGTATTCCTGCAGGAGGAACGTATTCCGGAACTGGCGTTACAGGCGGATCATTCGATCCGGCAACAGCAGGAACAGGTACTTTCCCTATTACCTACACATATACAGACGCAAACGGATGTTCGGCATCTTCTTCTGACAATATGCTGGTTGACGCTTGTCTTGGACTGGAAGAAACTGCAATGGGATCTTTTGATGTAGCTCCAAACCCAAGTAACGGAGTATTTACTATTTCCTTATCCGGTTCTTCGAAACTTGAAGGCATTGTAATCCTGGATGCACAGGGAAAAACGGTTCCGTTTGAACTGAATGGTCAAACTGATCTTACAATCGATTTGAGAGATGCGGAAAACGGTGTTTATTTCCTTACGGGAACAATTGACGGAACACCTATCATGAGCAGATTGGTAAAACAATAAGCGGATACCTTATAAAACACGTAGGGACGCGAAGCATCGCGTCCCTACGTGTTTTTTTTATTTATTAAGCAATATTGTCGTCCAGCAATTGATTGATCGAGGCAATGGTGAATTTGCCGGAATCCGGGCACAATTCGATATCGATCCGGCCTAGTTTCAAACCACCATAACCAACCTGGTTCACAAAAACTGCTTTTCCTTCTTTATTTTTGAATTCCTGCATATCTTCCAGGAATGTATGAGTGTGCCCACCAATTATTACGTTGATACCGTGGGTCGATGCTGCCAATACTTTGTCTGAAACCTGGTTTGTATTGTATTCATACCCCAAATGAGACAAGCAAATCACTACATCACACCCCTCTTTGCGCAAAGCATCCGCTTGTTTTTGAGCTGCAGCTATCGGGTCCTGGTAAGTTAATCCTTTCCAGTTCTCATTAGGCACCAATCCCTGGAGATCTACCCCAACTCCAAAAACACCGATCTTAAATCCGGCTTTTCGGATAATGGTATATGGTTTTACAACTTCTTCCAATGGAGTTGAGCTCAATTCGTAATTAGCGTTTACTACCTGGAAAGAAGCATGTGACAAAGCACTTTTGTAAGCTTCCATCCCGATATCAAAATCGTGATTACCCAGCGTCACAATGTCATAATTCATCGCTGCCATGGTTTTCATTTCCAATACTCCTTTAAACTTGTTGAAGTAAGGTGTACCCTGGAAAATATCCCCGGCATCGAGCAGCAGTACATTTTCTTCCTGGTCGCGAATGGATTGGATCAGGCTGGCTCTCCTGGAAACTCCACCCATGTTCGGAAATTTCGGATGATTAACCGGGAAAGGATCAATATTGGAATGGGTATCGTTAGTATGGAGGATCACTAATTTATTGGGCTTTTTCTTTGCGCTGATCAGTGAAGGACCGACCATCGCAGCACCTGCAACAATCCCTGTTTGCTGTAAAAATAATCTTCTTTCCATCTTACCAATTTATTCTTTCTTCGGGATAAAATGCAATTTTTTGCTCTTTTTTAACAGCTTCAATAATGAAGTCTCTGAAGAGGATGTTGGTATCAAACCGCTGCAAAGGTTTGTTAAAGAAGAACATATTATCGCCGCCGTTCGCCAAAAAATCTGAAGTAACGACCCAGAAATAATTTTTCTCTTTCGCCAGGTTATCCGGAAATACCAATTTCCCTTTCTCCAGTTTGAATCCGCCGATCGGTTCCCCGCCTTTTTCCTTCAAATAAGCTTCCATTTCGGGGATTTTATCCAATGAAAGCTTTAAAAACACCATGCGGTTATCAAAAGGCATGACTTTGTAGATATCTCCTACTGTGATTTTTCCTTTCGGAAGATCAGCTCTCAAACCTCCGATATTGATAAATGCCACGACAGGTTCATTTCGAAAAAACGAACTGTCTTTTGCGTGTTGGATCAATTTGTCACATAACCAAAAACCCAGCGTGGAATTCGGTCTACCGGTAACCAGGTTTGTTTCAGCTTCACCGATCACCTGCCCGAATTCTTTCATCATTTCCCTTCTGTAGGGCGCAATTAAAGAATCCATTTCGACAGATGACTTACCTGAATCGTCTACATTCTGTTTCGATCCCGTTACCTGTAAATGATAAGAGCAGGCCGTAAGACCTGCTCCTATTATTAGAAAAAAAAGAAAAACTTGTTTCTTCATATTATTCAATAATGAATGATTTCGTAGCTTTTCCGAACGGAGTCTCTACTTCAATCAAATAAGTTCCTGCTTTGTATTCAGTTGTATTCAATTTCAATACATCAGCTGTTAAGTTAGTCTTATTTTCGATTAACTGACCTGAGATTGAAACAATTTTATAGTCTGTGATTTGTGTTCCGTTTACTTGTACGAACATTTCAGTTTGAGCAGGTACCGGGAAAACCACTAGGTTTTGCTGTAATAATTGCTCATTGATTCCCAAATCACCACATCCTGCAGCAATGTAAGACATATTGGAGAAGTTTACATAACAAGTGAATTGAACACTGTCTACATAAGGATTTCTGTTCCCCTGCTGAGAGAAAATGTATTCGTTACGTGCAATTTCATAGTTATCCGGTAAATCGGCATTGTGCCATGTTTTCAAAATTTGCTGATCCTGGTTGGTTGGTAACTGCCAGTTGTTTCCTGAAATCCCGTTATAAGCAGTTGCCATATAGAACATCGCTCTGGCTGCGTTTCCTTTTTGCTCTTCTCTTGGTTCGTAAACCAATTGGGGACCATTGTAGCCAACGCTTCCATTCATGTAATTGAACACTACGCTTCCGGTAATCTCATTCATCGGTAAATTACTTCTCGGAGAGTTTGCCTGATTTTGGTTTACAGGATACAAATTGTGCTGATCAGAATATTCAGGCTTAGCAGGATTTCCGTCTGCCGGGTAAGTTGGCATCCAGGAATGAGAATACGTGTGCTCACGGGAATATCCAACCGCTGTCCAATCAAACGGATCGTCAAAAACCTTGCGCTCACCCGTATATGAACAAACCACATAGGATCTTCCAAGTGTTGTATCTCTCACTTCAAACTGAGCCATCACTGTTGATTTATAGTTTGTATATGAAATAACAGTATGCGGATTGATCAAAGCACTCAAAGAAGTCAGGAATGTTGGGCTTGAATGATCGATTGCATTGTAGTAATTACCGATTTGCTCTCCCTGGGAAGTAATCGTTCCTGTAAGCGGAGCAGTTGTTTTGTAGTTTTCAAATGTTTCAGGACCGTTGTATGAGAAAACAGCAATGTTATAAGTTTCATTAGCGATCACGTGGCGCGGTGAGAAATTCACTGCTGGTCCCACGTAAGCAACTTGTCCGTTTCCAACAACATCTCCTCTTTTGTATGTTGTTCCGTCAACCGGAGCTCCGGAAACCGGTGTACCATTCTTTGTATAAACAACCAGGTAATTTTCAGTATTCGCACTCGGTGTAAAAGAACCGCTGAATGTATACGGCTTATTTGTAGGGAATGTAAGGTTGGTTGGATTTGCTGCAGGCTCAGTAGCCAGGTTATCCGTACCAATACCGTACAAGTTGATAACATAAGCACTTTCATCCGAATCATCCGAAGCAATGGTTAAAACTCCCAAACGAGATCCTGTTCCACCGGCAGTGAAGTTCACAGTAAGTGTACTTGAAGTTCCTCCTGCAATGACTGCGTTAGTGAAAGTTGTGGAATAATCTGCTGCATTAGCTCCTGAAAAAGATGCACCGGAAACAGTTAAGTTACCCGCACCTGTATTCTCAATTGTAACAGTCGTTGAAGCTGTTGTACCAACAGCAAACTGGCTTCCTGTAAGGTACGTTGTTCCACCGATTGTAACATTGATTTCTTTCGCCGGTGGTACATAAGCAAAAATATCATTCAATGCTCTTGGAACCAACTGGTAGTTTGCGTTGAACTGACCAACCAAAGCAATGATTGAAACAGGCCCTGTAGGAATAGCAGTACCGTCAATATTGGTAGTTCCGTTGATACGAACATCCATAGTTGTTGTTCCGTCCGAAATCTGTACCGTACTGTTACCGGATGCAAAAGACCCTGTAGTTGTAAATGTTACGTTATCCACACGAACCAATTGGGATTCGATCATTTCGTTGATTGCTGAAAGCGGAACCGGCAACGGGTTCGGCAATGTTACCGCTCCGTGATTCGTAAAGCTGGTCGTAGGAGAAATTTCCAATAACCCACTGTAATCATACAATGTTCCGGTAACGGTGATGGAATCTCCGCGAAGAACGCTGTTTAAAGTTGTACCATAAGCAGGAAGTGCTGCCGTGCCATCCTGCACGTAACGGATTGGTCCCAACTCACTACCGTTTGTTACAACTCCTTTAATTGTAACTGTTTGTCCGATTGCAAAATTACGTGCATCTGCAATCGTCGCCTGAGCATTCACAGAAAGTGAAGCCAAACATACACAAGCTAACATCCAAAATTTATTCATTGCTGTTGTTTTTCCGTATTAAAAATTAACTCCCAAAGTCAGGTTAAATCTCAACCCCTGTCCAAACACGACAGAAGCAGACTGAGCATCCGAATTAAATGGAGCGTAATAACTATCTGTTGCATCTGCCATGAATTTCGAGTTCAAAATATTCGAAACCATCGCATTGAAGAAAACATTCACTTTTTTGATATTCATAGAATACCCTGCAAATCCATTCAATAAACCGTAAGAAGGTAACTTCCAGGCTTCTCTTCTCGCGTCTGCACCTTGCAGGTAGAATGGGTTGAAAGCAGCATAATATCTGTCGAACCATTGGTATTGTACCTTGAAATACAGCTTTTTGATCGGCTCGTATCTCAAACTGAAATTCATCATCGTTTGTGCTGCATCACCGACATGAACCCCTTTTGCATCAAATTCAAAAGTATAGTCCAACTCCGGCACATAGAATGTTTCAGAAGAATTCCAGGTCCAGTCGCCCAGAGAAATCATTGCCTCGGCAGTTAGGTTTTTGAAGATGTTGTAAGCGACATCCAACTCACCGCCGTAATGAATAGCATCCATTCCGTTAATGTTCAAATAAATACTTGCAGTTGGGTCATTCGGATCGGGAATAGCGACCCCATAAGGGAATGGTTTGTTTTTCCAATTGGTAAAGTATCCGTTTACATTTACTCCGAAATACTTGTTAGAGAAACTATACCCCAATTCCACCGCCTGGATGATTTCATTCTTGATCTCACGGAAGAAAGTGTTTGTGTTATTATCAATGACATTGCTAAACTGCGGCGTACGTGACAAATAACCCAAATTGGTAAACAATTTTGAATTTTCATTCAGAATATAGCTCACTCCGGCTTTAAAAGTCCCCCCTGGAATTGTTTTCCAATCAGTAGCATAATCTTCCAGTCCCGGAGAAGATGCCGTATAAGTATTTCCATTGTAATTAATCGTATCCTTGGCACCGATTCTAAGAACCGTATCTCCCAAATCCAATACTTTACGCTGGAAATAATCAACTCCTTTGTAAGCATTCACTACTCCGGAAAGATTTAAAAAGGCTGTCCATCTGTTCCCGCTGTATTCCACGGAACCAAAAACTCCACCCCACTGCACCAATCCGTCACGATCATTGTTGTAAGTATTCAGTGTAATTTTATCTCCTTTGCGCTTCATTGGGTTCGGATCATTGAAATTACTTGTATTTACATAATAATCCCCACCTAAAAGATCCGTAATTTCCTGGTAATGGCTTCCTTTATAATATCGGTAATCAATTCCACCGGAAACGGACCATTTTGTATTCAATTCGTACTGGAACTGACCTAAATAACCTAACCAGAAATGATTATTTACCGATGAGATCTGAACCTGCGTAGACTTTAACTCCGTAGGTGAATAAGCAAGATCCACATTTGGTCCTCCAAACAATTGATCTACCCGGTTAGCCTGAACAATTGCATCCCAATCTACATGCCCGTCCTGGGTGTAAAGTGTTCCGGCAGAGTTTGCCAAACGTGTTCCTCCACCTCTACCGATAGACATATAGCCGATATTGGAGATAGACAATTTTTTATTCACCTGCCAAAAATCCTTTAAAGTGATTTGTGGCTTATGGTAGTAATTCAAACGTTCGTTTTTAAGCTCTTTTTTTCCATCAGCATTTGTAATATATCCCCAATGCTGATTAAAACGAATACCTCTGTCGATAATTGCATTTTGGTCGATCGGAACGCCTAAATCAGTTGCTGTTTGTGAATCCCAATACTGGATCGGTTGGTAGAATGAGCGCTGTCCGTGTTTTTGCGGAGCTCCGAAAGCGGATAAACTAACCAAATGTTTCTTAATTAATTTTTGAATTTTCCCGTAATAGAAAGCTCCCTGTGTATTGGTTCCTTCCACCCAGCCATCTCCTTGTTTGTAAGATCCTGAGAAGTTGAATCCCCATCCTTTTTTGGTTCTTCCGGAATTGTAAGAAAGTGACGTACGCAAAAAGTTTCCGGTTCCGTATTCTTGTTTGAATGAGAAACCTTTGCGATTGTGCATTCCGTTCGTTACAATATTCATGGATCCACCCACTGAAGGCATTGAAAGCTTAGTAGCTCCCAATCCACGCTGGATTTGTACCTGGTTGGTAATGGCATCCAATCCGAACCAGTTTGACCAATACACAGCTCCGTTCTCCATATCATTCACCGGAACACCGTCAATCAAAACACCGACATTTCGCTGATCAAATCCACGGACTGTAATCCTTGAATCACCGTCACCACCACCTGTTTGAGTGGCATAGACTCCGGGAGTAGCATTTAAAAGCATCGGAAGGTCACGGGAACCTAACTCTTCAGCTATTTGTTCGGCAGATATTTTGGTAATAGCAATCGGTGTTTTACGGTCCATTGAAATATTTGCAATGACACGAATTTCTTCAATTTCGGTGCTTCCACCCAATTCAGGATTAATGATTGTTTCCTCCGATTTAATAACGACTGTTAACTGAAGGGTATCAAAATCAAATGCTCCAACGGTCAATTTATAAGATCCGTAAGGCACGTTTTTGAATTCATAATTTCCATTATCGTCAGAAATAGCTTTGAAAGTACCCAGACTGACATAAGCTCCGGGAATATACTCTTCTGATACTTTATCTTTTACGGTTCCTCTTACTACCGACGTTTGAGCAAAGCAAACCATCGGGAATAGTATGACCAATGTTGTAATAAATCGCAACATATTTTTCAAATAAATAAGGTCGGATAAAAATCCGACCTTGTTATAAAATAATTATTTAAAAATTACCCTCTTCGTTGAAACTGAACCGTTCTCATGAACGATATGAAGTAAATAAACTCCTTTATCAGATCCTAAATTCACAGACATAACTGCAGAAGCATTGTTTGAGAAACGATTAACTTGCTGCCCCAATGTATTTACAACTGTTACCTCTTTCACACCTTGTGCATTCTTGATGTAAGTTACCCCCTCGCTGGTTGGATTCGGGTAAACCAATACATCCTCGATCGTTTGATCACCAACAGACAACGGGTTACAACCGCAATCATGTGATCCCAAAGAGAACCAGTTACCAAACAAAATAGGACCATTTGCACCTGAGATAGGGTTCCCGTTCTCATCGTATACATAAGTTACTGCAGGAATGGAATCCCATTCACCAAGTGGATTGAAGAATGTAGGGTTCGTTGTTACTCCTTTAAGAACTGTTGATTTACGAATCAAAGAATGATCCAAAGTCATCAACTCTCCCTGACCTGTATTATAAGGAAAAGCGGAAGACCATGCACCACCGCAGCTCGCACAAACCTGTCCCTGATCATTCGCAGGGTTTTCACCGATTTTTCCAAACACATCAATGATTTGGAACCCGGTTGCAGTCGTAACCGAATTGGTTGAAGGTCCTGTCAAAGTTCCTTTCGCCAACAAAACTGCATCATTTCCGTTCCAATAAAATGCATTACTGGTATTGTATACAGGGCTGAAAAAACCATCTGCGCGAACTTGAAGAGAATCCCAAATCGGAGCTTCCTGGTCGGTTCCGTTAGGATCTCTTTTATCCAAAACTGCAACAAAAACATCATGTGCCGCAATAGTTCCGCTCAATTGCACTGCATTTGCATTTGTAGCACTGGATGAACCATTGGAATAACGCGCCACAAAATACTGGCTTAAGTCAACACTTTGGTTCGTTGGATTGTAAATCTCCAATGCCTTATTATTTGACCAACCTTCAACGTACTCTGAAATGAAGATTTTCGAGCAATCCTGTGCATACGCAACAGAAGATAACATCCCTAAAAATAGTAATGCTTTTTTCATAACTTACTGATTATTTGAATTATAGATAAAGTACGGTATCCAGGTATAACAAATCCACCCGGCCTGTCAGCCGGAAAATAACACCAAGTACTTCGGGAGAAGTCTTTGCTATTATGGAAGCGTTTCATTTCTATTTCATTATACCAAATATTGTATTTCCAGATGGTTTCAGTCTGCATTAAATCACAGCATCAAGGAGAACACCCGGAAATTTCCGACGCAAAGTTAAGGCAAATAATTCATTCTTACATTACATAATTGTTAACAATCAACTAAGGTTATACACTTAGGCAACCGTCAATCAAACCCATATTAAACAAGCTGTTAACTATTTTACACCACTCATCAATAATTCACTCCCCTGGAACAGTTTTTGGTTATTTTTGCCAAAACACAATTTGTATGAAACTTAAATTATTCTTTTCCTTTATCTGCATCCTCTCATTCGGCTATGCTCAAAACCTGACGGTAGAAAGTATTTGGAAATCGGGTGAGTTCTATCCGAACCGCGTGGAAGGCTTCACTGCTCTAAGTGATGGACAGTCATTCACCAAAATCATTGAAGAAAACGGCCAGCTTTTATTAAAAAAATACCAGTTCAAAGATTACAAAGGTGCCGGAACGATTCTGGTTAACCTATCCGGGATCCAATTCAATGGGAAAGCATTGGAATTCGATGATGTAAAGTTGAGTAAAAGTGGAAAATGGTTATTGGTTCAGTCGAATACAGCTTCAATCTACCGACACAGTTATGCTACCACTTACTATATATACAACATTCAAACAAAAGAAACTCATAAGGTAAGTAATACGGAAACTCCTCAAACTTTGGGAACTTTCTCTCCGGACGAAACAAAACTGGGTTATGTTGCAGGAAACAACCTGTTTGTTTATGACCTTGTTAATAAGACGAACAAACAAGTGACTTTCGACGGAAAACAAAACAGCATCATCAACGGTACAACAGACTGGGTTTACGAAGAAGAATTTGCCATTACACAAGGCTTCGAATGGTCTCCGGATTCAAAATACCTGGCTTTTATGCGTTTTGATGAAACAAACGTGAAACAATTTCAAATGGCGATGTACGGAAAACTATACCCGGATGAATACACGTTCAAATACCCGAAAGCAGGTGAAGACAATTCAAAGGTAACTTTCCATATTGCTAACGCTGAAACCGCTGCAATAAAAAATGTCAATTTAGGAACGTATGAATACTTACCGCGTTTCCAGTGGTCACCTATTAAGAATGAAGTATTTGTGTCTACCTTAAATCGTCATCAGAGCCAGGTGAAATACCACCTGGTTACGAACCCTGAAAACCCGACTGACCGTGTTTTCTACGAAGAACAATCCGACACGTACCTGGACGCCGATAATGTAATCCTATTAAAAGACGGATCTTCCATGCTCCGCACTTCTGAAAAGGACGGTTACAACCACATTCACCACTTGACTTTCGACGGAAAATTAAGCCAGGTTACTTCCGGGAGTTGGGATGTTATGGACTTATACGGGATCGATGAAAAGAAAGGAACGGTTTTCTATTCCTCTTCCGAAAACGGGGCAATCAATAAAACCCTTTATTCCATTAACTGGAAAGGAACGGACAAGAAAATGCTTTCGAAAGCAACCGGTTACCATGACGCTGAGTACGCTCCGGGATTCAATTATTTCATCCGCACAAGTTCCAGTGCAAACACTGTACCTACTTACGCGTTGTGTGACCGCACCGGAAAAGAAATCCAGGTACTTGAAGCAAATACAGAACTTCAGAACAAATTGAACGGAATGAACCTAAGCCAAAAAGAATTTATCCAGGTAGATGGTGCTGACGGAAAACTAAACGCCTGGATGATGAAGCCGGCAAACTTCGATCCGAATAAAAAATACCCGGTTTATTTCAATGTATACTGCGGGCCCGGAAGTAATATGGTTACCAACGATTATGACGGAGCAAATTACCTTTACCACGAATTATTAACGCGCAAAGGATACATCGTTTTTTGTGTAGATACACGTGGAACACAGTTCCGTGGAGCCAAGTTCAAAAAGTCAACCTATCTGCAGCTCGGAAAACTGGAAACAGAAGACCTGATTGCCGTTGCTAAGAACCTTCAGAAAGAATCTTATGTAGATCCGAACAGGATCGGAATTATGGGCTGGAGCTACGGGGGATTCATGACTTCACTTGCCATGACAAAAGGAGCGGACGTCTTCAAGATGGGAATTGCGGTAGCGCCTGTTACGAACTGGAGAAATTACGACAATATCTACACGGAACGTTTCATGAGGACTCCGCAGGAAAATGCAGCGGGATACGATGACAACTCCCCGGTAAATCATGCCGATAAATTAAAAGGGAAGTTCTTACTGATCCACGGTTCTGCAGATGACAACGTACATTACCAAAACACCATGGAATTCATAACTGCCCTGGTGAAGGCCAACAAGCAGTTTGATCTTTTCATTTATCCGAATAAAAATCACGGAATTTACGGTGGGAATACAAGAAACCACTTGTTTACGATGATGCTGGATTATACATTGAAAAATTTATAACCCTTGCGGATTGCAATTATCCGATCCATTAGCTGGACACTCCTGAATATCGGAGCTATTCAAGTAGTCAAATACGGGGATAGCTCCAATTGGAGCGAATGGTCTTTGGGATTGCTCACCATTCCTGTCGGAATAATCAATTGTGCGGTTTTGATCCACTCCGTTTATCGCCTGCGCAAACCATCCCGCATCCAAATAATATACTCTTTGACAGGTTTTCTGAATACCATTTATTTTTTCATGAGTTGGAATAAATTGGCTGTTCTTTCGGGCGCAATGACCAATTGAATTATTTTTGGCACACACACATATTCAAGCAGTTAATTCCTGCTTTTTTCAGCATTCGGGTAACCTATAGTTATTTTGCAAAAAAAGATTGTAAAGGGAGGATTGTTGTATTTAATTCTTTATTAATTTAGTGCGGCTATTAAAATTGTTAGATAATACTCTTATAGATCATCATGAGCAAAATTGCGAAAATCGAATTAGACGGAAAAGTATATGAATTTCCGATTGTACAAGGTACTGAAAATGAATTGGCTATTGACATTTCAAAACTCCGCCAGGAAACAGGCTACGTAACTTTAGACGTAGGTTACAAAAATACAGGTGCTACTACCAGCGCCATTACTTTCTTAGACGGTGAAGAAGGAATCCTTCATTACCGTGGTTATCCGATCGAGCAATTAGCAGAAAAAGCAAGTTTTATTGAAGTTGCTTACTTATTGATTTATGGAGATTTGCCAACTAAAACTCAATTAGACGACTTCATTTCAAGCATTACAAAGCATACTTTGGTGCATGAAGATATGAAGCAATTCTTTGAAGCTTATCCTGCACAAGCGCACCCGATGGGAGTTTTATCTGCAATGGTTTGTTCTCTTTCTACGTTCTATCCGGAATCATTGGATCCGAACAGAAGTGCTGAGAAAAAGAACAGAACGATCTTACGTTTGTTAGCCAAATTGCCAACATTGGCTGCGTGGTCTTACAAAAATTCGATGCGCCACCCGTTCATGTACCCTAAGAACGAATACGATTACGTAAAGAACTTCCTTTACATGATGTTCGCAATGCCTACTGAAGATTACAAAGTGGATCCGGTAGTTGTTGACGCGTTGAACAAATTATTGATCCTTCATGCTGACCACGAACAAAACTGTTCCACATCTACTGTTCGTATCGTTGGTTCATCACAGGCAAACTTGTACGCATCTATTTCCGCAGGTATTTCTGCACTTTGGGGACCACTTCACGGTGGAGCTAACCAGGCAGTTATTGAGATGTTGGAGAAAATCCACAATGACGGCGGCGATGTTGACAAATGGGTATTAAAAGCAAAAGACAAAGACGATCCGTTCCGCTTAATGGGATTCGGACACCGTGTTTACAAAAACTTCGATCCGCGAGCTACTATCATCAAGAAAGCTGCAGATGATGTCTTAGAGAAATTGAAAATCAATGACCCGTTATTGGATATTGCTAAGAAATTGGAAAAAGTTGCTTTGGAAGACGAATACTTCAAGTCAAGAAGTTTGTACCCGAACGTAGACTTCTACTCCGGAATTATTTACAAAGCTCTTGGAATCCCTTCTGAAATGTTCACTGTAATGTTCGCATTAGGACGTCTTCCGGGATGGATTGCACAATGGAAAGAAATGTCTGAAGGTGGTGAACCGATCGGTCGCCCAAGACAAATCTATACGGGTAAGGTCTCAAGAGATTACGTGGAGCTCGATAAAAGAGGATAATTTAATCAAACATATCAAAAGCAATAGGGGTTCGTTCAATCGTACCCCTATTTTTTTTACACCCGGTACATTT
>DJFP01000120.1:19977-30343 GCA_002432565.1 Flavobacteriales bacterium UBA5869 | reverse complement strand
TTTTCCCGGGTACTATGAAAAAAACTACAACAACACTTCAAAAACTAACAGGAATCACGCTTCTTTTCCTTGTGTATTCATTAAACTCATTTGCACAATGTCCATCCGGGGCGATTGGCGTTACCGGAGCAGGATGCGGATGCATTGCCGGATGCAACTTAACCAGTTTAGGCGGTCCCAATTGTGGTTCAGGAACTACCGGAAATTGCAGCTCCGGATACCTTCCCATGCAGGTTGATATTACCGTTCCTGCCGGGTGTACTTATACGGTAAGCGCTACCATGAGAGACAGAGCAGGTTGCTCTTCTTCACAGGGAGCAGATGGAAATTGCCAGACTTGTGATGTCGTTAAAGTGGATATTCCGGGTGGTTCCAAACTTTTCCAGCAAGGTGGTGCCAATTCAACACTGAATGACAGTTATACCCTGACTGGTCCCGGCACAATAAGAGTTTCCGGAAGAGCGAACAGAGCTGATGAAATTATTACTTACACTACTTCTTTCAGTGGATCTGCCTGCGTAAACTGTATGAGTGTTCTTCCGGTAGAGCTAACCACTTTCCAGGTTTCATTGGAAAACAGAGCCGTTGCATGCGAATGGTGGACAGAAACAGAATTAAACAATGATTTCTTCACCGTTGAACGCAGCCTGGACGGCATTCATTTCGAACCGATCTCTTACATGAAGGGAGCAGGAACCAGTACGGAACCTTTACGCTATAAAATCTATGATTACGATGCATATTTGGATGTTACGAGCTATTACCGCTTATCACAGACAGATTTTAACGGAACTACGCGTTTTCATGATATCCGTTCCATTAAACCGAAAAGCACTAATGAGCTGACCATTTTCCCAAATCCTTCAAATGGGACGATCCGGATCACGGGAGATTATAAAACCCTGCTTGAATCCAAATTATTCGATACTTCTGGAAGAGAGATTAACCTAAGTGATTTTGTTAAGAATAACGAGATCATCGTTTCTTCACTACCAATCGGAGTCTACACATTCGTATACTTTGATAATGAAGAAACGATCTCTGAACGTATTATCGTTACACCTTAAGCTTCGGTTTTTTCGCTCTTTTTGGAACCTTCGTAAATCGAATACTTTCTGAAAGAACATTCCAGGTCCCCGTTGAAGAGTTTGTATTTTTTATCCGGTCTTAAAGCCAGGTATTTGAACCCTGCTTCGCTGGAAGATATCACAAAACAGGAATATCCCATCAAACGGTGTTTCATGATACTTCCCAAAGTTCCGTAAAGATCTTCCACATCTGTTTCCAAACGTTCTCCATAAGGCGGATTGGTGATCATAACGGCTGGTCCCTCCGGAAAAGGAAACTCATCTACCGAAGCATTGTGGACTTCGATAAACCTTCCAAAAGAAAATCCACGCAGGTTCCTTCTGGTTTTCATCACCATTTGTGAATCAATATCTCCTCCGATGAGTGTACATGGCAGTTCTTTTACCAATTTATTTGCATCGGAATGGATTTCCTCCCACAAGTCAGCGTCAAAATTGGCCATATTCTTAAATGCGTAATGGGTTCTTTCAATATTTGAAGGAATTCCTGCTGCCAATAAAGCAGCTTCGATCAAAATAGTCCCTGACCCGCAAAACGGATCAATTAAAGTTGTTTTCTTATCCCACTCGCTCATGCGCAAAAGTGCAGCAGCAACTACTTCATTGAGTGGCGCATCTCCCGTTGACTGGCGATAACCTCTTTGGAACAAAGGCAGACCGCTTGTGTTTATGGAAATCACTCCCTCATTCTCACGTACGTATAAATCCACTACAATTTGCGGTGATTTCACATTGATATCAGGTCTTTCACCTTTCACATCCCTGAAATGGTCTACAATAGCGTCCTTAATCAGCAAAAAGGGAAATTGAGAATGGTTGAAAATAGTTGAATGAACGGCCCCTTTTACCGCAAATGTTTTTCGTACGTCAAACAAAGATGACCAATTGATTTTTTTCGCCTCATTATACAGATCTTTCTCCGTTTTAACCGGAAACTTGCGCAGCTCTACCAATACCGAAATAGCGCAACGCACATGCAGATTCAAAAAATAAACATCTTTCCATTCTCCCTCAATCTGAACAGCTCTATTCAGTTTCGTACTATCCGGAAAACCAAGTTCCTTTAACTCATCAGCGAGCACATCTTCCAAACCATAAAATGTTTTCAGGACAATATTCATAAAGCAAGTTCAATTATTGATACGCCGGCAAAAGTACTACAAAACCTGTGAGCTTTTCTAAATAGTAGAGAAATAAAGCAAAAGAAGAGGCGTTTAGGTAAAAAAAAATTACTTTTGACTTTAATGCAATTAGCAAGACAACTAACTATAATCTTATTTCTAAGCTTCACCCCTTTATTCGTTCAATCTCAAGGGGTTGGAATCGTATTGAGTGGTGGTGGCGCATCTGGTTTTGCTCACATTGGTGTCCTGAAAGCATTGGAAGAAAACAATATCCCGATCAACTATATTACGGGAACTTCTTCGGGAGCATTAGTCGGTGCTATGTATGCCAGCGGGTATTCTCCCCAGGAAATTGAAGACTACGTCTTAAGCAACAAGTTTCAGCTGATGTCAAAAGGAGCAATCGAACAGCGCTATGAATTCCTGCTGCGTGAAGACAATGAAAATGCATCAGGTATCAGTTTTCCTTTTTCCCTCGACAGTATTTTCAGCAAATCACTTCCTACAAATTTTATTCGTCCGGAATTACTCGATTTTGAAATGCTTCGCCTCTTTGGAGCCAGCGGCGCTTCTTCCCAATACAATTTTGATAGTCTTTTTGTCCCTTTCCGTTGTGTTGCCAGTGACATTGTCGCTAAAAAAGGAGTTGTATTTTCGAACGGGCAGCTGAATGAGGCCGTAAGAGCATCCATGACCTTTCCTTTTTATGTAAACCCCATTCGCATCAATGGTGTACTTTACTTTGACGGCGGACTTTACAACAACTTCCCGGCAGATGTCATGTACAATAACTTTCCGGTTGATTTCATCATCGGAAGTAACGTATCTTACAATGCAGCTCCACCGCGGGAAGATGATTTGATCAGTCAGCTGACAAACATGCTTGTGACGCATACTTCGTTCAAAATCCCCTGTGAATCAGGAATTATTATTGAACCGAAATCGGAGATCAGCACCTTTGACTTTGATGATGTGGACGAAGCGATCGATGCGGGTTACAAATCGACACTTGCCATGATGGACAGCATCAAAAGTATGCTCGATGTGCGCGTTTCAACGGAGGAATTAAACAAAAAAAGATCCGATTTCAAAGCCAGTGTCCATCCGCTTGTTATTTCTGAAGTAAATACAACGAATAAATACGGACTGGATGAAAGTTATGTGAGAAAATCCATTCTTAAAAACAAGAAAAGTGAAACCTTATCAGGGATGCGTTTTAAGCGTCGTTATTTCAGAACTTATGCTACCCCTCAAATCAAGTATTTATTCCCTACACTTGATGTAAAAAAAGATTCCACCTATGCTTTGAACATCAAAGTCACCGAAGCCAAACCATTCCGCATCGATTTGGGAGGAATTATCAGTACGCGTGCCATCAACACCGGTTTTATCCAATTAAACTACATGCGTTTGGACCGTTTCGCCAGTACCATCCAGGCAGGGGGTTATTTCGGGAAATTCTATAATTCGGGAAGAGCAAATGTGGACCTGCATTTTCCTTCCTACTATCCGATTTCGGCAAGTTTCTATGGCGTTATTAACCGTTGGGATTATTTCAAAAGCTTCACCACGTTCTTCGATGATGAAAAACCATCCTTCCTGGTCCAAAATGAGGCCTATGTGGGAGGAGGAATCAAATTACCCTTATTCAACAATTCGAAATTCGGATTGGATTACAGGCATTTCGAAACACAGGACCGCTACTATCAAAGTTCCGACTTTACCAATAAAGACACTACCGACAGAACCGTCTTGTATGGAAATTCCCTGGTAATGATTTTGGAACACAATTCCCTGAACAGGAAACAGTGGGCATCATCCGGAACGCTTGCTCAATTTAAAGCCATTTATAGTGCTGCCAAGGAACACAGTGTTGCAGGATCCACTTCATTGGAAAATTACGATTACAGGAACGGGCACCACTGGTTCAATATTCGCGGGGAAATTCAAAGCTTTCCTTTGAGCACCAGGTATTTTTCATTTGGTATCCACGGACTGGCAAGTATCACGAACCTTTCTCTGCTCAAGAATTATACGGCAACTCTTTTAAACATGAATGCATTTCAGCCACTACCTGATTTGCAAACCTATTTCTTTGCCGAATACCGGTCTCCCCAGTATATTGGAGGTGGATTGAATGTAATTTTCTCTCTTCGGAAGAATATTGATATCCGCGTGGATGGTTATTGGTATCAGCCGTTCATTTCCATTACCCAAAACGATGACGGCACATTCGGCTACTCGAAACCATTTAAGGGAGAATCCCAGGTTGCCTCTCTGTCTGCTATATACCATTCACCATTAGGACCAATCAGGGCTTCCTTGAATTATTTCCCGAAGCAAAAGACACCGTTGGCATTCCAGTTCACCTACGGCTTTATTATTTTCCACGAACGAGCTTTCCGCTAGAAACAAGTTCAAAAGTTGCTTAAGTGAAACTATTTGAACATTTGAACATTTGAACATCAGCCTCGGCTAAAACATTTGAACTTTCGAGATTCCTAGTATCTTTGTCCCGGCGCAGAAGCTCATAACCTTCGCAAAGCCACTCCGGCGTAGCAAGGATGGCACAGACGCTGCATCAAATTCAATTTCTGGTCTGGCAAGTACCGGATCAGGACGCAAAAAAGTTAAAAAATGGCAAAAATCATCTGTGGTATTCAGCAAATGGGAATTGGGGTTCCCAACGTTCAATCAATTTGGAAATGGTATAGAGAACACTTTGGTGTAGACGTACGAATTTTTGAAGAGGCAGCTGAAGCTCCGTTGATGACGAGATACACCGGAGGTGTCATTCATTCAAGAACCGCAACACTTGCACTTTCCATGGAAAGCGGCGGTGGATTCGAGATCTGGCAGTTTACTTCCCGTCCAACTGAAAAAAGCAAGGAATCGGTCATTTTGGGTGATTTCGGACTATATGCCTGCCGCATCAAATCAAAAGATGTAAAAGCTACACACGCATTTTTGACTAAAAAAGGAGCAAAAGTATTATCAGAGCCACAGCAATTACCTAATGGCAGTTATCATTTTTTGGTAGAAGACCCGAATGGTAATCTGTTTGATATCGTTGAAGGCTCCGGATGGTTCATGGATACCAAATTCGAGGGTAAAACCGGTGGAGTTGCAGGTTCAATGATCGGTGTAAGCTCTATAGAAAAGGCATTACCGCTTTACCAGACTATTCTGGGATACGACAAGATTGTTTACGATGTTACGGACACTTTTGATGCTTTTAATAACATTCCCAACGGAAATCATAAAGTAAGAAGAGTATTGCTTCAGCATACCGAGGACCGCAAAGGACCTTTCGCAAAACTATTGGGACCAACTCAAATAGAACTGGTCCAGGCTGTTGACCGGACAGATTCAAAATCGATTTTCAAGGACCGTTTCTGGGGAGATTGGGGATTCATTCATTTGTGCTTTGATGTTCAGGGAATGGATGATTTGCAAAAAGAATGTGAAGCATTGGGCTTTCCGTTTACCGTTGATTCAGGAAAAACATTTGACATGGGTGAAGCGGGCGGTCGATTCAGCTATATTGAAGATCCTGACGGCACCTGGATTGAATTTGTGGAAACTCACAAAGTTCCTGTCATGAAAAAATTGGGATGGTACATTCACCTGAAAAATAAAAAACCGGGAGCCTTTCTTCCCAATTGGATGCTTCGGGCAATGAGATTTAATCGCGTAAAGGATTGATTTAACAGTAGCTTCTGTTGATTTTAATCGCTTTCATCCTATGAATTAAAATTGTATTTTTGAGACAAATTGTATACATATGAAATTTCTCCAATTTTCACTTTGCTCCATTGTTTTAGCCTCTTTGGTATTGATCGCTTCCTGTGAAGACGATATTGATTTTGCCGGAGAACACGTGGAAACTCCTGTTCTATTCGGATTATTGGATAAAAGTGACTCTTTACATTATGTAAAGTTGACACGTACTTTTGGAGGTTCAAACAATGCATTGGAAGTTGCTCAGATTGAAGATTCGAGCTATTTCCAGGAAGCTGAAATTAAAATTGAAGAGTGGACATCAACCAAAATCAGATCCTGGGTATTGAGAGATACAATTTTGACTAATAAAGTCCCGGGGGCTTTTTACAGTCCGAACCAAAAGGTATATTATTTCAAGACAGAACCTTTCAACATCAACAATCAGCCTTCTACGAATGACCCAAATCCAATGACGGCGTTAAAAGATGATGTAACTTACCGATTAATTGCAACCATCAACGGGGGAGAAATTGTAGTAAATGCCCAAACCAAACTGGTTTCGGCAATGTCTATCGCTCAGCCTTCCGCTGCGGGGAGCTATTCCTTTGTTAAAATGACAGGAGGTGTAAAAGAATATAATGCGGTAACTCTAAAATCAAATAATGGAAATGCCAAAGTAGTGGATACGCGTATGCAAGTATTTTTTGATGAGTATTTCAATGGGGTTCCGGTTAGAAAATCATTTGTCTGGAAAGTGGGAGAATACAACGGGAATCAGCTTACATCTTCAACCTCTACTTTTCCTGCTAACGGAGAAACGTTCTATACATTACTCAAAAACAATTGTACGAACGATCCGACCATTACCAGAAGAAAGTTGATTTCCATCCGATTACTCATGACAGGAGGATCTTCCGAATTAAGCAAATACATATTGGTGAATCAACCAAGCTCTTCATTAGCACAAAACAAGCCTACATTTACAAATTTGACGCGTCCTGACGGTGGGCCGGTAATTGGTATTTTCACCTCAAGAATGACCAACAAACTCGAAAAATTCAGTACAGCAAGTACCAGAGCTCTTGATCTTTTGTCTACAAGAGAATTGTGCATCGGACCAATAACAGGACTTTTAATGTTCTGCAGTGATTTCCAGTCCGACATCAATAATGGAGAATCCTGGGCTTGTCAATAAGCTATTAAAACTGAAACTTAAGAAGTCCCGTTTATCATTAGATAGACGGGATTTTTTCATTTTAGGATAAGGTATAAGATTATCTATCATTTACCGGAAAAACTATTTTTTTATAGTTGAAACAAACACCTTTATTTGTTTTTAGTTCACTAAATTTGTTTCATGAGCGAGCGTGTTACTCTTTTCGTTGATATCATCTTACCCATTCCTTTAAGCCAGGAGTTTACTTATAGAGTTCCATTCGAAATGAATGACCAAATCCAAGAATACCTGCGGGTAATCGTCCCATTTGGAAAAGGGAAGCTCTATACCGGAATTATCACGAAAATACACCAGGACGCCCCTCGCCTGTACCAGGCAAAATACATCGAGCATATCCTGGATGAAACACCCATCATTACCAAAAAGCAATACGCATTTTGGAAATGGATGTCCGAGTATTACATGGCTCCGATCGGTGACGTGATGAACGCAGCGCTTCCGGCTAATTTCAAATTGGCAAGCGAAACAAAAATTGTCATTCACCCGGATTTTAACGGCGAAAGTTCCCACTTATCCGATCGAGAATACCTGGTTGTTGAAGCACTTCAGATCAAAGAAACACTAGACCTGAGGGAAATTTCCGAAATCATTGGAATTAAAACAATACAACCGCTGATCAAACTACTTCTTGAAAAGAATGTTGTTCTTACACTGGAGGAAGTTTCCAATAAATTCACCCCAAAAACAGGATTATTTGTTGTGCTCCAGGAAGAGTATCGTTCGGATGCTGTTTTAAACGAATTGTTCGAACAACTTGCCCTGAAAAAAACAACCCAAAAACAAGAACAGGTCCTTTTAAAAATATTGCAGCTGGGCGGTTTTCACGCGGGAGAAGTCACTCCTATTCTTCGGAGATCATTGGAAGAACAAGGTTGTTCCCTATCGGCAATAAATACTTTGGAAAAACAGGGCATTTTACGCACAGAACGTCTTGAAATATCCAGGATAAACTCAGTTGATCAAAGCAAATTCGCATTCCCGGACTTGAGCGCCGCTCAATCCAAAGCCCTGCATGAGATAGAGACAGGTTTTCACCAGAAAGATACGATCCTTCTTCAGGGAATTACCGGATCAGGTAAAACAGAGATTTACATCGAATTGATCCGTAAGGTATTGGACCAGGGAAAACAAGTCTTATTCCTGGTTCCTGAAATTGCACTGACTACCCAATTGATCCAGCGGCTATCGGCCTATTTTGGTGAGAAGATCGGAGTTTATCACTCAAAATTCAACTCTAATGAACGTGTCGAGATTTGGAATAAGGTACTTCAAAACGATCCGAAACAATTCCGGTTGGTCGTTGGAGCACGTTCTTCTATCTTCCTTCCTTTCAGGGATTTGGGCTTGGTAATTGTGGACGAAGAACACGAATCTTCTTACAAACAACAAGATCCTTCTCCGCGTTACAATGCAAGGGACATGGCAATCGTATTGGCACACTTCTTCAAAACAAAAACCCTGTTGGGATCTGCAACCCCTTCCATTGAGAGCTATCAAAATACGCGAGATGGAAAATACGGACATGTGCTCCTTACGGAACGCTTTTCACAGGTTCAGCTTCCTGAAATTTTGTGTGCAGATATGAAAGAGGAACGCCGGCAAAAAAGCTTAAACGGACATTTTTCAAAATTCCTGCTCGAAAACATTATTGAAACATTAAAGAACAAGGAACAAGTTATTCTGTTTCAAAACCGGAGAGGTTACACTCCGATATGGACCTGTGAAATTTGTGGTTTCAGCCCTAGTTGCATCAACTGCGATACGACCTTAAATTACCACAAACATTCCAACCTGCTCAAGTGCCATCACTGCAGCTACACAACCAATCCCATCGGGACTTGCCCTGCCTGCGGAAGTAATCGCCTAAAAATGTTGGGATTCGGGACCGAAAAAATTGAAGATGATCTTTCATTGATCCTTCCCGATGTAAGAATCGGCAGAATGGATTTGGATACTACCCGTAATAAGAACAGTCACCTGGAATTGATACAAGGCTTTGAAAACCGGGAAATCGATGTGTTAATCGGTACGCAAATGGTGGCAAAAGGACTGGATTTTGATCACGTAGGGCTGGTTGGGATACTGGACGCCGATCTAATGCTCAATAAAATCGATTTCAGGGCATTTGAGCGTGCTTTTCAATTAATGACGCAGGTTGCAGGCAGATCCGGCCGTAGAAACAAACGAGGGAAGGTAATTATCCAAACCGGGAATCCGGATCACTGGATAATCCAAAAAGTAATGGACCATGATTACGATTCATTTGCTGTCAATGAAATAGTTGAACGCAGGAATTACCATTACCCGCCATTCTACAAATTGATTCGCTTTACCCTAAAGCACCGGGACCGGGATTTGGTGGAAACAGGCGCGCAACATTTGGCAAAACTATTGAAAGAACAGTTCCACGAGCGCGTTTTAGGTCCTGAATCCCCGGTTATTGCGAGGATCCAGAACTTTTATTTGAAAGAAATTGTTTTAAAAATTGAGCAGGATGCTCCACAAAAGAAAGTAAAGGAACGCTTACATGAGCTGACGGATCAATTTTTCAGCGTTCCCCATTTCAAACCTATTCGACTAATTACTGACGTAGATCCCGCTTAACCAAGGTATGATTTAAGCATCCGGCTTCGGGATGTATGCTTCAGGCGTCGAATGGCCTTTTCTTTTATTTGTCTTACACGCTCTCTGGTCAGATCGAATAAATCTCCGATCTCTTCCAAAGTAAGCGGATGTTTTCCGTTTAGTCCGTAATAAAGTCTTACAACATCTCCTTCTCTACCTGAGAGGGAAGAAAGCGAACGTTCGATCTCCCTGCGCAATGACTCTTTGGTCAATTCATTTTCCGGGCTTGGAAGTGAATCATTCGGCAACACATCGTACATGCTTGACGAGCTCTCATCTCCGTCTACCAACGGGGCATCCATCGACAAATGTCTTGCGGTATTTGCCAGTGACTGACGTACATCTTCTACAGAACACTCCAGGTACTCAGCCAATTCATCTGCTGAAGGCGGACGTTCATAGAGTTGTTCCAATTCGCTGTATGCTCTGTTGATCTTATTAATTGTTCCTATTTTGTTTAATGGAAGCCGCACAATACGAGCCTGCTCAGCAAGAGCTTGCAAAATCGACTGACGAATCCACCAAACCGCATAGGAGATGAATTTAAATCCTCTGGTTTCATCAAAACG
>DJFP01000120.1:15344-19966 GCA_002432565.1 Flavobacteriales bacterium UBA5869 | reverse complement strand
TTGGAAACAGATACTACGAATCTTAAATTAGCTTTTGTTAAACGTTCCAACGCTCTTTTGTCCCCTGCCTTTATTCGTTTAGCTAATTCTACCTCTTCGTCGGCAGTAATTAATTCAACGCGACCAATTTCCTGAAGGTATTTATCGAGAGAGGCGGTCTCCCGATTTGTAACTTGCTTTACAATCTTTAACTGTCTCATGGTCTTTACTATTGATTTACATGAATATAACGATTATAAGATACACATAGTTGTGTTCGTTGGAATCAAAAAATGTTAAATGAATAAACGGTTTGTTTAAACTAACAAATTGTGTGAATCAATGAAGATTTCGCAGAATGAAGTTAAAAAAGTAACTTTGTGCCTGCTAAAAGCGAATTTATGAGGATTTTAATGGTCTGTTTGGGAAATATATGCCGTTCTCCGATGGCAGACGGATGGCTTCGCCACAAGGTGAAACAATACAATTTGTCCATGGAGGTTGATTCTGCAGGAACAGCAAATTACCACGTGGGAGAAAAGCCGGATCATCGGATGAGAAGACTTTCACTCGAATATGGAGTTTCAATCGATGAATTACGGGCGCGTCAGTTTACTGTTGCCGATTTTGACAAATATGACATTATCTTTGCAATGGATAAAAGTAATGAGAAAAACATTTTACACCTGGCCAGAAATGAGCAGGATAAAGAGAAGGTAAGACTTTTTTTGAATGAATTATATCCAAATCAGGACATGGAGGTTCCGGACCCATATTATGGGAACGACCTGAATTTCAAAGAAGTCATTGAATTATTGGACCAGGCAACAAACGCATTTTTAAAGAACAACCGTTTAATACAAAATTAATGAGCGCAGGCAATTTATACCTTATTCCCAATACACTTGGAGGAGAATCAACAGAAGACATTATTCCTCAAAAAGTAGCTGAAATTGCCAGTGAACTTCGGGTATTTGCTGTTGAAGATGTTAAGTCTGCACGTCGGTTACTGCGTAAAATTGACCGCAGCTTCCCGATAGACGAATCAGAATTCTTTGTATTGAATAAAGCAACTGCTGCAACAGAGGTTTACCATTTGATCAAAACCCTAAAAGCAGGAAAAAGTGTTGGGATTATCAGCGAAGCCGGTTGTGCAGGAATTGCAGATCCGGGAGCTGTATTGGTTGCCCTTGCTCACGAGAATGAAATCCATGTCTGCCCTACTGTTGGACCAAGCTCTATTCTCTTAACGCTGATAGGAAGCGGCTTTAACGGACAGCAATTTTCATTCCACGGGTATTTGCCAAAAGACCAGAAAGAGCGCATCCGCAAATTAAAGGACCTGGAACAACGCGTGAAAAGGAGCGGTGAAACACAATTATTCATGGACACTCCGTTCAGAACCATGCACGTTTTTGAAGATCTATTAAACATACTGGCAGATGATACGCTGCTTTGTGTAGCATCAAACCTGACCTTATTTAATGAACGTGTCCAAACAAGAACGATCAAAGACTGGAGAGAAAACGCTTACGACTTAAGTAAACAACCTACGATGTTCGCCCTGGGGAAATTATAAAATTACCCCAAGTTCAACTGCTGAAAAAGTAAAAGGTTCAAGAAAATTACGCATTTAATTTTTGAACCTTTTAAACAATTGAACGCTTAATCTATTTTATAAGTGTCATGTGGCCGTTTTCCGTGTACTTTTTATCTGTATTCGGGTCTTTGAATGTCACTGTCCAGACATACATTCCTTCCGGAACCATTACTCCGTTGTAAGTACCATCCCATCCTACTTTGGCATCTTTTGATTCAAAGATGGTTTCTCCCCATTTATTAAAGATCAATAATCTGAAACTATAGGGGTCAAATCCGGAAGTAAATACAGGCTGGAAAGTATTGTTATGCTCATCTCCATTCGGAGTAAATGAATTTGGAATGTAATAAATCACCTCATCCAATACTCGTACAATGGCGTAAGCTGTATCCGCGCATCCGAATGCATTCGTTGCAATCAGTCTCACGGAATAATTACTTGCAACCTCATCGTATTCATGAGTAGGAGAAACAGCAGCCGAATTTCCTCCATCTCCAAAACTCCAGCTATACCCCGTAGCATTGGATGAAGTATTGATAAAATGGATTTCAGGATGTGTAACCGTCGTTTCGTAAGGAGAAGCTGTAAAAGATGCATTTGCACTTGGGTTGATGCATATAAAATCGGCCTTCGTTGAAGTTGCAGAACACCCGTTCAAATCCGTTACTGTTAATGCCACCGTAAAACATCCCGGAGAATTATAAGCTGTGGAGGTGTTTAAAACAGATGCAGATGTCTGACCATTTCCAAAAACCCATTGAGCACTGGCTGTCGATGGAGTTTGATTGGTAAAAGTAACCTGCAAATCCGCACAGCCAGATAAATTATCTGCAGTAAAATTGGTTGCCGGAACAGGATTTACAACAATGGTTGCCGTCGATGCTCCTGAACATGCCCCCGGGATATCATATGTAATAACAAACGACCCCGGTCCGGAAACACCCGGATCAAATAAACCGGTTGATGCATTTACAATTCCTGTTCCCGACCAGTTTCCTCCCGGACTTACCGAAGAAAGTGTAACAGCCGCATCATTCGCACAGAAAGGTCCGGCAGGCAAAATAGCTGTGGAAACTCCTGTATTTGAAGCTACATTCGTGGTGGCGGTAGCAGTACATGCGTTAAGGGTAATTGTTACGGTGTAAACACCAAAATCAGCATTGGTTATCGATGCAATTCCCGGATTTTGAGAAGTTGAAGCAAATGAATTCGGTCCGGTCCAGGAATAAGTTCCACCCGGTGTTCCGTTTGCTGTCAAATTCAATGGTTGATTTACACACAAAGGCCCATTATTCGATGCTGTAACCGTTGGTAAAGGATTTACTGTAACAGAAATCGGAGCAGAAGTGGAAGTACATCCTAACTCGGAAACAGTAACCGTATAAGTTCCCCCGGTGCTGACAGTAACCGACTGTGAGTACGCTCCCACCCACCAGGTATTTCCTGTTGCCGCTGAAGATGTCAGTGTTACGTCTCCCCCTGCACAGAATGTCGTTGGTCCGCTGGCAGTGATTGTTGGTACCGGTGGAAGCGGATTAACCGTCACAATCTCAGATGCCGAAGTTGATGAACAAGTACCGTTTGAGACTGTTACTGAATAGGAACCCGCTGTTGAAACAGTAATAGATTGAGTCGTTGCTCCTGTAGACCAGGTATTTCCGGTTGCGGAAGATGAAGTCAAAGTAACAGAACCACCTGCACAAAATGTTGTTGGTCCGCTCGCCGTAATAACCGGAACTGGTGGAAGCGGACTAACAGTAATCACGAAAGGTGAAGAAGTTGAAGTACACGATCCGCTGGAAACTGTGACAGTATATGAACCACTTGCAGAAACTGTGATTGACGGAGTTGTTGCCCCCGTTGACCAGGTATTTCCGGTTGGGGATGAAGAAGTTAAAGTAATGGATCCTCCTGCACAAAATGAACCCGGTCCACTTCCTGCAATTGTTGGAACCGGCGGTGTTGGATTCACTGTAACTGTTGTTGCTGCAGATGTAGAGGAACAAGAACCGTTGGAAACAGTAACTGTATAGGAACCGCTGGTTGTAACCGTGATTGACTGGGTTGTCGCTCCGGTTGACCAGGTATTTCCGGTTGCAGAAGATGAAGTTAAAGTTACCGAGCTACCTGAACAGAAAGTCGTGGAACCGCTCGCTGTAATTGTGGGTACCGGCGGAAGTGGATTTACTGTAACAGTTGTCGCAGCAGATACCGAAGAACACGATCCACTGGAAACTGTCACCGTGTAAGAGCCGCTTGTTGTAACTGTAATGGATTGTGTGGTTGCTCCGGTTGACCAAGTATTTCCAGTCGAAGCAGAAGACGTCAAAACTACAGAACCGCCTGCACAAAAAGAAGTCGGACCACCGGCTGTTATCGTAGGTATTGCCGGAGTTGGATTAACAGTAACAGCTGTGGAAGCGGATGTTGCGGAACAACCGTTTGCATCCATAAATGTAACGGTATATGAACCGCTGGAAGTAACCGTAATTGATTGCGAAGTTGCTCCGGTTGACCAGGTATTTCCAGTTGCAGCAGATGATGTCAACACAACTGATCCTCCTGAACAAAAAGTTGTCGGACCACTCGCTGTAATTGTCGGTACAGCCGGAAGCGGGTTCACTGTTACTGTTGAAGAAGCTGAAGATGAAGTACAACCACTTGCTGAAACAGTTAATGTATAAGTTCCGCTTGTGGAAACTGCTATAGATTGAGTTGTCGCACCTGTCGACCAGGTATTACCTGTTGCGGAAGAAGAAGTTAATGTAACCGAACCTCCGGTACAAAAAGTAGTTGGGCCGCTTGCTGTAATTGTCGGCGTTGCGGGAGTCGGATTCACAGTAACTATTGTTGCAGCAGAAGTTGCGGAACAAGAACCACTTAAAACAGTTACGGTATAAGAACCTGCATTTGTAACTGTAATGGATGGTGTTGTGGCCCCGGTTGACCAGGTATTTCCAGTCGCTGATGAAGATGTCAAAACTACAGATCCGCCTGCACAAAAAGTTGTAGGGCTGCTAGCCGTAATTGTAGGCGGTGTTCC
>DJFP01000120.1:12374-15329 GCA_002432565.1 Flavobacteriales bacterium UBA5869 | reverse complement strand
TAAAACTCCAATTATAAGTATATCCCGGAACACCTCCGGATCCGGATGTAGAAGCAGTAATTGACCCTCCCTGGCAAACGGTTGTTGCCGAAAGTGTGATGGGAGTTGTCGGATTTGCATATTCCAGCGTTCTGCCGATCACATTTACCGTAAATGGCGAAGCGGCGCCAATACACGTATTGGAACAACCCGATGCTCCCCAACAGGAACGATAAAACTTCAAAACAAAAGTCATACTCTGAGGAGTGCAGCTTGGTGCAGGCAAACAGGCAGAAATATCCGAAAGGATTGTTTGGTTTGTTGCCGTGCAGGTTCCGCCTCCAATGCCATTGCAAAACCAATAATAACCGGCTGCAGACGGGCTGTTACAACCTCCCAGGCCTATTCTTGTGGCTCCATCCTGAAGCCAGCATGTCGTTCCGTTCGCAGAATAAACAAAGGAGAAATTCACATCTGAAATCGTTGCATTTGCAGGACTTGAAAATGTGAGGTTGTAATCACAGGAATTGGTAAAGTTACACGATGCGTTGTATCTTGAACCGGTAATTGAAACCTGGCCCAAAAGACCACTTGCTCCCACTGTTGGATCTACAACTAATTCGTACGAAGCAATGTTATCATTGATCCAGTTATAATCAACAATTAAATCAACCAAATTGGAATGAATGACATATTCTGCCGAGCGGGCAAGGTTCTTCGGTCCGCCCTTTGCAAATAATTTCGCCTCATCCATACTAGCAACCTCTGTTGTTCCGTCCATTAATTTCAAACTTCCGATACCGCGGGTGTGTGTTCCATTCGGGAATTCAGCATGAATCGGCGTTGTGCTCTCTAATTCTTCACGAAAAACCAAATGGTCAAATACTCCGAATTCATTTGACTTAATGATGAAACTTGTTTTGATAGCTCCCCTTTGAACAATCATTTCCGCATCAATTCCCGGAAAAACATGATGGATCATTGCACCGTCTGATCCNNAATTAATTTCCAATTATTAAAACGAAGCGTCCCGTTAGCAGTTTTCAATTCTGTTCGCCTGGCAGCAAAATCAATTGCGGGCTGATCCGGTAAATATCCTGATTCATACCTCGTTGCTGAAACCGGATGTAATGAAGGATCAATGGTGNNCCCATTCTCCGTTTACCGAATGATGCAGGTCTCCCAAAGCTCTTTGCATGAAAAACTCTTTTGTATCATTCAGATTGATGAAATAACGCTCATCGACTGTCCGTTTTTCAAGTACTTCTACACAATTCTCACACGGAGCATTTTTAGGAAGCCTTCCGAAATCAGGGTGGGAATAGTATTTGGGATCATTGTATATTCTCCATTCATCCAGGTTCTTTAATTCTGAAGCAGGAAAAGATGTCAAATTATTTGCTGTAGCAATCATCCCAGCCTGGGCATGTTTCTCCTGGCCATATAAAGGCATTGTTCCTATAAAAAATAAGAACAGGATGAAAACGAGGTTTCGAGAGTAGTTTGTTGTCGGCATAGGCCTGAGTTATTTAACGCTATCTGCAAATAGACGTAAATAATCTCACATGGTGGTGTCGGTTTTTGTTTTTTTTAACCTTCGATTAATATATTGCTAACCTGGAAAAAACTACAACGTTATAGTCGGATCATTTTGATTTAGAGACCTCTGGCTTTTTTAATGTTATCATAAGCTTCCTGGATGCGTTGGAATTTCTCCTTCGCCCCCTTCTGGTATTCTTCACCCAAAGAAGCTACTTTATCCGGGTGATAACGCACCGCCATTTGACGGTAAGCTTTCTTCACTTCTTCATCGCTGGCAGATTCTTCTATGCCTAAAATTTCGTAATCGGCATTCAGGTTTTGCCTAAACATTCCCTGAACGGACCTGAAATCCATCGGTGGTACCTGCAGCAGGTTTGCCAGGTATTGAAGGGTTTTGATTTCCTGGTCGGAGACTTGTCCGTCAGACTGGGCTATCCCGAACAGGTAATGCAGCAACTGGATACGGATCTCAACTTGTGCACGCATCCGGATATCCGAACAGATCTGGTCAATTGGAATGCTTGGCGCATCTAAAAAGTGCTTGAGTGTTTGTAGATGAGAAGTATTGAACTGATCCCCGAATTGCTGTGCCAAAAATGATTTCACGAAATTCAATTCCGATTTCACCACTTTTCCGTCACTTTTCATCATGTAAGCTGAAAGCGCCAGCAATTGGGTTGGAAAATCGTAGCGCTGCGTTTGCTGCGTGTAATAGTCAAAAATATCCTGGAATGATTGACGAGATCCTCCGCCATTCTGGCCGCTTTGTGCGTTGGGATTGGGTTTTACAAAAAATTGCTGTACAATCCCACCGATGACGAAACCGGCAATCGCTCCGAAAAAACTCCTGGTTAAAACAAATCCTAAAATTGCAAAAATGATACTATACACGCTACAAAAATAAAATCCCCGTCCGGAAATCGAGCTCCCGACGGGGATTGTTCGTTATACGAATGAGATGCTTCTCTCAATAAATTTATTTAATTCTTCTCCTTTCAGCATACCCTGCGCAAGCAAAGCAAGATCTGTAAGTTGTTTTACTTTGGTCGATTTCTCCGTGTCATCGGAAAGATTCAAAAGTGATTCTACTTTCTGATGGTTCGCATTCACAACCAAATTATATGTTTCAGGGAAAGCCCCGAAGAAACCTCCGCCTCCGTATTTTTGCTGCTCCATCATTCTTCGGATAAATTCCGGCTGGGTAACAATAATCGGCGCGTCTGATTCGCTCATAGACTTGAATTCCACTTTGAATTTTTGCTTGTCTACAGCCGATTCAAACAAAGGTTTCAACACCGACTGCTGTTCTTCTGTCAATTTTGCAGGCATTTCACCCTCTTTTTGGATCAATTGGTCCAAAGCGTCCGCATCCACACGTGCAAAACTGAAATTCTCAACGGTTTGTTCGATTTTTGAAATCCAGTGAGGAGCTAA
>DJFP01000120.1:0-12367 GCA_002432565.1 Flavobacteriales bacterium UBA5869 | reverse complement strand
TGCTTTTTCTGCAAACTTTTCATCTGAAAGCATTCCATATTCGACAAAAATCTTCAGATCGTCCCATTTTGCTTCAAAATCTGCGCGATCCTTCTTGAACATTTCTGCCAGCTTATCAGCCACTTTTTTAGTGATGTGTGCCGATATTTTCTTCACATTCCCGTCACTTTGAAGGTATGAACGGGAAACGTTCAAAGGAATATCCGGTGAATCAATCACACCATGAAGCAGGGTCAGGAATTCAGGAACAATCTCCGCAACCGAATCAGTAATGAATACCTGGTTGGAGTACAAATTGATCTTATTTCTCTGAACCTCTACATTTTCCTTAATCTTCGGGAAGTATAGAATTCCCGTTAAATTAAACGGATAATCAACATTCAGGTGAATGTGGAACAATGGATCCTCGAAAGACATCGGGTATAATTCCCGGTAGAAAGCGTTGTAATCTTCCTCTTTCAAATCGACCGGAGCTGAAGTCCACGCCGGTTTCGGATTATTGACCTGGTTCGGAACGTCTACAGAAACGCGTTTTACTTTTCCGTCTTCGTCTTTTTCCCCTTCCGGTGAATCTATGTATTCTACTTTTGTACCGAAGAAAACCGGGATCGGAAGGAATTTACAGTATTTATCCAAAATTCCCTGGATGCGCGATTTCTCCAAAAACTCAACGGATTCTTCATTGATAAACAATACGATATCTGTTCCGCGTGTATCTTTTTCGATCTCAGACAAAGTAAACTCCGGAGAACCGTTACTTTCCCATTGCACTGCTTGTGAGCCTTCGTGACGGGATAAGGTGCGGATCTGTACTTTTTCAGCAACCATAAATGCCGAATAGAATCCTAAACCGAAGTGCCCGATAATGCTTTCAGCCCCGTCTTTTCCTTCATATTGTTTTACAAACTCTTCCGCACCGGAAAATGCAATCTGGTTGATGTATTTATCAATTTCATCGGCTGTCATCCCGATTCCGTTATCGCGGATTGTTAGTGTTTTGGCTTCTTTATCCAAAAGTACTTCCACTTTCAGGTCACCCAACTCTCCTTTATATTCACCGGTTGAAGCAAGCACTTTCAATTTCTGACTTGCATCTACGGCATTTGAAACCAACTCACGTAAGAAAATCTCATGGTCGGAATACAAGAATTTTTTAATGATCGGAAAGATATTTTCCGTTGAAACATGTATTTGTCCTGTTTTCATACTTTTTGAAATTTGCAGGAGTATTGTCAAGGTTTGTGCCAAGGACGATTTTATGACAAAGTGGCAGGAATCAATAATTTGAAATTGTAATTTCGATAGCTATAGGAATGAGAATTGTAAGTTTGAAGCAGTCTGATGAAGATTTATTTCCACTTTTCCATTTCAATCTTCCTTCAAAGGAACACAAATAATATTATCGTGTTTTGGAAGTTCTTCCTCTGTTTTGATCTCGATCAGTTTCCCCCTGCGCTCCTTGGTACCCTTTTGCTTATAAAATCGGTAATCCCCGATGGTTTGGACCAGTTTCCATATTTCAGCCGGACTCGGACCAATTTCTTTTTCGCGTTTTTCGGAAACTTCAATGATGAAGACCGGCAATTGCTTTTTGAACCAATTCATCCCTCCGCGAATTACCTGGGGTTCAGACCCTTCCACATCAATCTTTACCAGGTCGATTTTCGTCTGTTCGTCAAAAAGATCATCTAAGCGTTCCATTTTGACCTCCACCCCTTTTTGATTGTCGCTTTGAGAAATCAAGGATGCCCCGCCACGGTTTACTTCCCAGTTTTCGAATAGCAATGCTGTCCCCTGAGCATCCGAAAGAGCAATCGGAAGCAATTCAATATTTTTGCACCGGTTCAAGTCGATGTTTGCCTGCAGGATCACAACAGTACCCGGATTTGCTTCAACAGCATACACGATTCCTCCTTCTCCTACAATTTTAGACGCGATAACGGACATCAAACCGATATTTGCTCCTATATCCAAAAACGAAGCCCCCGGCTTTAAGTATTTTTTCAATAACTGAATGGTCCCTTTTTCATAGGTCCCGGTCTCAAAAAGTGAAAGTTCGACTCCTGTATCCAAAGATGGATCGATCATCATTTTAACTCCGTGAATGGTTTTCAACACATGTTTTCCGACAGATTTAGGATCAGGAAGCAGGAGCTTAGGCAATGATACGGAAAGCCTGCGAATTCCTTTTACATCCCAATCGCGCAATGCGGAAATGAGCTTATGACGAGCTAGAAAAGATTTTTCAGGAATTGACATATTCTGATTTGAGCTCGAAGTTAAGAAATTCCTTACCTTTTATCTTCTTCTAAAAAATTGAAATCAAAAAAAGCCTGGTCATTAAGCTCTTCATCAATATTTCATCTTCCAAAACAAACCATGATATCATGATATGATGCCATCATAAAAACATTATATCATGTTTTCAAGTTATTGGTAATTCATGATATCACGATATCATTTTTTTACCATTTTGTTTGTTTCAAAAAATCTTTTCCATTAACTTAAATTAGAAAGAGTTACTTATGGGACGATCAAAACATCTACAGTACACTGTTCAAGAATTAAATAGTGCCAGAATCGGCCGAGCTATTGCTGCATCCGCAAGAGTGGTTATTCTTCATGAAATAAACAAGTACCACATTGTTACAAATAAATCTATTTCCGAACGAATAAAACTTAGCGGAACCGCTGTATCTCAACATATACAAATCTTAAGAGAAACCGGATTTATCGAAAGCAAATACCTGGGAGAAGATGAAGGCTTTCGCGGGTATGTATTCACAAAACAGGGGGAAATTGATTTTAACAATCTTCGGGGAGTCATATAAAACCCAAAATGGAATTCTAAATGAATTCAAGGAAAAACTAGTTTATTTTTTTGATCACCTCCTCTAACATGGATTGTTCGTTCAGATTTAACTTCTTGCGAAGCCGTAAGTGATTGCGTTTAACGGAATCGGAGGAAATCCCCAAAGTTTTACCCATTTCGTTTACGGACAAATCCAAACGTATCAGCGCTGCTAATCTTAAGTCTGCTTTTGAAATAGTGTCAGCCATTGCTAATAAATTATCGAAAAAAGTTGGATAACGTTTATTGAATAANNAATGCTTCCTGTTCCTTTTTTTGATCAAACGAAAGAAATTCATCCTTCACCTGACTAATTTCGAATTGCAATTGGTTTACCAACTCATGCTTTTCGGAAAGTTTGGCAAGAATCTGCTTCATACTTTTTTCCGTACGAAGTAAGTCCTCCACTACCAATTTCTTTTCCTTCCTTTTACGGAGGATGTATTGACGGGTAATAATAAAAGTTCCGGCCATTATCACAAATATGAAAGCAAGAATCAAATTATATTTCTGTTCCGACTGCTTTTTTCTAAGTGTCAAAAGGTTTAATTCTGCTTGCTTTTTATGAAAATTGATCTGAAATTCAAAATTCAGGAAGTTTTCAATATTTAATCGATTACTGATCTGATTCAGATAATGAAGATGGCGGTTCTGGTTCTTATAAGCCAGGTTGAAGTTTTTATTCTTTTCAAAGTACAAAGCTGCTACACGGTGGTATTCGGACCTGATCCTTATATCCGCATCAAAACTGTTCAATAATTCCTCCGTTTTCTTTATCCTCAAACTGGCTTCTTCCATGTTGTTTTGTTTGACCTCAATTTCTGCTAAAGCAATTGAGGCATAGGAGGCGCTTTCTCGTTGATTGTAATTAATACCGGTTTCAAAATCAATAGTGAATAATTTCCGGGCTAAAACTAAGTTCCCCTTTTTCAAATAATATTCACCCAGATTCCCTGAAAGGATGCCGATCCACTCTATTTTACTATTGTCTTTTGCAATATTAATTGCCTTTTCGAAATAATATTTTGAAATTTCATCTCGTCCGATCCGTTCATAAACCAAAGCAATCGAATTGTTATTATTGATCTTAGACTCAACACTGATATTCGGGTTTGTCAAAGCAATTTCGAAGTGTGTTTTTGCCAGGTAATTTCTTCTGAAGAAGTAATAAACATTTGCAATACGTTCGTGGAATTCATAATAATAACTGACTTCCTCCTTCCTTTTGTCTTTAATCAGTTCCTTAACCCTGTTTAAATAAATATAAGCTTGAAAATAGAATCCGTTCATTTCCAGGTTTCTTGCAATATTGAAGCAAACTATGTCATAATGTTTGTTGTCTTCTTTTTTGATTCGTTTCCCACAAAAATTCAGGAAATCAACCCACTCAAACTCTTTTCTGAATTCTTTTTTTCCCCATAGATTTATATATTTCAGAGTTACATCCAACGCCTTATCCCGATTATTAGAGAGCTCCTGATTATAAAAAGACTTAGCTTGTGACAAAGTCAAATCTTTTTGGCGGCTCTCTGCAAGCACTGAAAATAATACAAGGGAAAAACAAATGGAGAGCAACAATTTCATTGTGTGAAAATACATTCTAATGGGAGCTAACATGTACAAAACTAAATAAATAATACGGACAATGAGTGGTTCTTCAACTGATTCAATTTCTGATAGCACTCAAAAATTTAATTTGATTCTAATTTTCTATTGATAAATCAATTAAAAACCAAGGGCATAATCGGGTAAAACACCTCATTCACCAGGAAGCACATCTGAAACCGACAATTAAGAATACTTTCTCAACTAATTTTTAAGATGTATTAATAAATTGAAAATCAATTATTTATCATTAAAAAGAAACTATTGTCCGAGCTTTGTCGGAGCAAATAATTTAAATCCGCTTTGGAATTCTCTAACCTTGCGCCAACTGTTTTAAACTACAAACAACTTAGCAATAATTAACATGACACAAAAATTCACACGTAGAATTTCGTTTCTGATTTTATTCTTTTGGGCAAGCTCACCTTCTTTTTGCCAGGTAAGTTCGAATTCGTTTACCCAGTCTTCAGGTACATTTACAGCTATTACAGGCGGTACCACTCTGTGGACAACCACATTTGATGACAATGTTTCAAACGCTATTACCATTCCTTCTTTCACATTTAATTGTACTGCTTATACGGAAGTTTACATTTCTTCAAATGGGTATATTTCCTTTGGCTCTGCTCCGATTACGAATGATTACTTTCCCATCTCTGGAACCGGTTCACCTGCAGGAATAATCTCTGCTTTCGGAACGGATTTAAATAATGCTGCAAACGGAGGAGGCGTAACGCAAGAGGTCAGGTATCAAAATGTGGGAGCTTCCAATGAGTTTGTGATCCAATGGAGGGATGTGAAGCGATTTAGCGTAACCGGTGAACGGATCAGTTTCCAAATCCGATTAAACTACTCTACCAATACTATCAGGATTATATACGGAGGTACCATAAATGCCAGCGCCTCAACCACACCGACAGTAGAAGTTGGTTTAAGAGGAAGCTCTAATGCGGATTTCCTGAATAGAACTACTACAACAAATTGGGCTGCAACCAGCGCCGGAGGAACAAATACTGCTTCCTGCCAATTTTCAGGAACAATAAAACCCGCTGCCGGATTAACGTTCACATACACACCAACAAGTATGTCATTTGCATCGTGTACTGTTGCTCAACCAACCACTTCAGGGGTTCAAAAATGCAATACCCAACAGGAAATTCTACGATTGGAGGTTGTTACCAACGGGTGCACATCACCTATGAGTTTGACTCAGATCGTGATGAACATGAGCGGTTCCACCATTCCCGGAACAAATACCAATGATGTTTCACTTATTCACATTTATTATACGGGAAATTCAAGTACATTCTCTGCTATCAATGCATTTGACGGAGCGGGGACTTCCGTTGCATCAGGATCAATTACCATCAACGGGACCCAGGTACTCACTTCCGGAACAAATTATTTTTGGGTTGCCTATGACCTCAATAACGCTTCTGCAACCATTGGAAATGTTGTTGATGCACAATGTGCCTCCATGACCGTTGGAGGCACATTAAGAACTCCAGCAGCGACAAACCCTGCTGGAAACAGGTCAATTATAGCTTGTATAGGTTCTCCCGGTGGTGTATCAAGCGGTTTAAGCGTATGGTATAAAGCTGACAATAGTGCGAGTATTGTGATGGGTACAGGTGTTGCTACATGGAACAATACCGCAGGCAGTGCAGGAACATTCCCGGTTACTCAAAGCACTGCAAGCCAGCAACCTGGAGTAATAAGCGGAGCAACTAGTCCTAAATTATTTAACTACAATCCAAGATTCGATTTCGTGGCAGCTTCCAATACATTTTTGTCAAATACCAGCACAAGCCCGGATTTAATGACTTCTTCCGGAAGTTACTTTGTAATCAGCGATTTCAGTGTAGACAATTTTACCGGTTTTTGCTATTCTTCCAATATGAATAATTACAGACATCAATTCAAACCGGGTTTTAGAAGCCAATCAAGTGACGCAAGTTTAAATGGCTGGACTTTTGATTGGGCGGCACCAACCGAATACAGTAATTTGTCTTCATCTATGACTTCATCAACAGGAAGCGGGGCTACTCAGCTAATAACTAAAAATTCCGTTACGGTGGCTGCTACCAACTCAAACAACTCTACCTATACTCCGATTATATCAACTGGTTTATATGTCGGCAGAAATGGAAACGGAGGAGAAGACACAGATGCCAATATTGCAGAGATCATTATGTATACCAATACCCCCACTGCAACAGATAAAAACAAAATTGAAAGTTACCTGGCTTTAAAGTATGGTCTTACCAGAGGTGGAAACACCGGAACTGCAGCTACCTATAACTACATTTCTTCAGCAGGAGCAACTGTTTGGAATAAGACTACAAATTCGGGATATAACAATGATATTGCAGGTATAGGAAGAGACGATGCTTCGGCATTGAATCAAAAACAATCGATCAGTGTGAATAATAATGAGCCAGCAACTGTTGGTTTAACAACTATCAGCAGCAGTAATCAAACCAATGCCAATACCTTTACTTCGGACCAAACTTTTTTAGTTTGGGGGAATAATGGTTTAGCGAACCAGGTAACAACAAATCCTGTTTGCTTTGCCAATTTACCGGCTGGAATTTATGCCCGCATCGAACGCGTATGGAAAAGTCAGAACACCAATCTTTCCCAAAATGTGACAATCGGTTTTGAAACCAGCATGCTGGTAGCGTATACTCCTGTTTCCAATCTCCGATTATTAGTTGATAATGATGGTACCGACTGGACAAATGCCACTGTATATTCCGGAGCGGTTATTAACGGAACTCATGTCGATTTCTCTGGGATCACTTTGAACGGTACAACTCCCTATTTCACATTGGCAACAATTACTCCGCTAACGCCGCTTCCGGTTACCGTTATTGATTTTCAGGCACACCCGATAAATGATCGGAAAGTACAACTGGATTGGCAAACGTCTTCGGAAATTAACAGCGATTATTTCATTATTCAAAGGTCCGTTGATGGAATAAATTGGGAATATGTTGTAACGATACAAGCCGCGGGAAATTCGACTCAATTACTGAATTATCAAACATTTGATACCAATCCGTATAGTGGTACATCTTATTACAAATTACTCCAATATGATTTAAACGGGTCAATTGCCACCACTGATTTGGCAGTAATTTACCTGGATCTGTTCCAGGAATCGGGAATTTCCATTTATCCGAATCCTGTTACCGATTTTGCCTTTATCAAGTCAGATTCACATACTGTTCCTGAATTTCATATTTATAACATGCTTGGACAGGATATCCGAGCAAGTATTCCATTCTTTGATCAGGAAGGAGGAGTATTGTTATTGGATATGAAACATGTTTCTGCAGGAATGTACACCCTTAAATGCGGAGATCAATTCATTCCTTTAATCAAAAATTAATAGCGGATTGAAAGTTCCTCAAATGAAAAAATATCCTGATATGGAAACGGAGATTTTGACAATAGAAAATAAAACCGGTGATGTTTTTATGGATCATACGTTTTCTGCTCAGGTATTCCCTATTCAGAAATGTATTGCTCAACTAAATGAAAAAATAAATGAGCTTCAAAAGGAAAACGTCCGCTTAAAACGAATGTATGATGATCTGAGTTTAGATCATCGGGTCTTAAAAAAGATTATTCTCAAAAGAATCAGTTGATCGCCGATTCCTTTATTTCCAATAAAGTACACTACAACTAAATGATCAACTAAAAGGGCATTTGTCAAGTGACAGATGCCCTTGCTTTAATCCGGATCAAGAATGTCTATAATACGATAAAAAATGAATCCTTTCAGATTAATTCATAACCGATTGATATTTGTAAATTGCGTGATAGGAATCAGTTTGTTTGCTTCTATGTTTTCCATAACGAGTTGCACTAAGAAATCTCCCGATTACTTATTAACATTTCCGGCGGGAGCTGTATTTTCATGGATTTACACCATTTTGAATGGAATAAAGTACAAAAGAAATATAGCCGTATCCTTAAGAACAGAGAACCCGGATCTTATGGATTTGCAAGAGTCTTCCGTTGATCACTTCAACCGGATGCAATACTGGCTGTACATTGGTTTCATTTTTTATTTTATTTGGCATGTATTACATGTAATTCCATCCGAATAACATAAAATCTGATCGGAACTGGTCACGTTGTAATCTTAATTTTAGAGATAACAAAAAGGGACAAACTCACGTCCGTCCCTTTTCTATTTAAACTAGTATTGTATTCTATCTATGCATACAATTCTTCCTGCAAACTTGCAATCTTAGCATCCTGCAAATAATCGTCATACGGCATCATTTTATCAATGAAACCGTTTGGAGTCAATTCGATAATTCGGTTTGCAACCGTAGAAACCAACTCGTGGTCATGAGAGGTAAACAACATGGTTCCTTCGAATGCAGTCATTCCGTTGTTTAATGCAGTAATAGATTCCAGGTCCAGGTGGTTTGTAGGCTCGTCCATCATCAGGAAGTTTGCTTTTGCAAGCATCATTCGCGACAACATACAACGTACTTTTTCACCTCCTGAAAGAACTGTAGCACTTTTCAATGCTTCTTCGCCGGAGAACAGCATTCTTCCAAGGAATCCACGAAGGTTTACTTCTTCTTTTTCCTCATCTGTTTGGGCATATTGACGCAGCCAGTCGATCAGAGACAATTTATCCTGGAAAAACGAAGAGTTATCGTTCGGCAGGTAAGCTGTGGTGATAGTTGTACCGTAAGTAAACTCCCCTTTATCAGCCTGCATCTTGTTATTCAATATTTCGAAGAACTGAGTAATTGCCAATGAGTTTTTGGAAACAATAGCAACCTTATCTCCTTTGTTCAGTGTGAATGACAAGTCCTTGAACATGTATTCACCTTCGTGCATTTTCGTTAATCCGCTAACAGTAAGAATCTGGTTCCCTGCATCACGTTCCTGCTGGAAAGTAATTCCAGGGTAACGGCGGGAAGACGGCTGGATTTCTTCCAAGTCTAATTTTTCGATCAATTTGCGACGGCTTGTTGCCTGCTTGGATTTTGAAGCATTTGCAGAGAAACGCGCAATGAAATCCTGTAGTTCCTTCTTCTTATCTTCTGCTTTCTTATTCTTATCAGCACGCTGACGAGCAGCCAACTGGGAAGACTGGTACCAGAATGTATAGTTTCCTGTAAACAGGTTGATTTTGCTAAAGTCAATATCGCAGATATGCGTACAAACCGTATCTAAGAAGTGACGGTCGTGAGATACCACGATTACCGTATTTCTGAAATCCAGTAAGAAATCTTCCAACCAACCGATTGTTTTCAGATCCAGGTCATTGGTAGGCTCATCGAGTACCAACACATCCGGGTTTCCGAAAAGGGCCTGAGCAAGCAAAATACGTACTTTGTATTCGGAAGGAACATCTTCCATTTTCATGTAATGCTTACTTTCATCAATTCCCAGGTTACTCAACAAAGTAGCTGCATCTGTTTCTGCATTCCATCCTTCCAAATCTGCAAATTCCGCTTCCAGTTCCGAAGCACGCATTCCATCTTCATCCGAGAAATCAGGTTTTGCATACAAAGCATCTTTTTCGGTCATGATCTCGAACAAGCGCTTGTGCCCCATGATTACGGTCTGCAATACTTCAAATTCGTCAAAAGCAAAGTGGTTCTGACTCAATACAGCCATACGTTTTCCGGGTTCCAATTCCACACGTCCGGAAGTTGGGTCCTGCTCACCTGTTAAGATNNACCATTTGCACCAATAACACCGTAGCAGTTTCCTGAACCGAATTTGAGATTTACATCATCAAAAAGGACACGTTTACCGAATTGAAGAGATAGATTATTTACTGAAATCATGAGAAATACTTGGAATTTTGGTGCAAAGATAGCACATATTCCCCCGTTAAAAAAAAGAATCTCAGAAATTATCAATTATTAATGATTTAATTATCAAGGGCAATCCAAGCAGATCCACCCTTGATAATTTATAATTGCTAATTACTGAACTATTACCCGATGTGTCGATTTCGCACTTCCCTGAACTGCATTCAGGATATAACATCCTTTTGCCACATTCATCGGAATATGAACTGTTTGGACACCTGAAGACACCGGAACATCTGTTGTTGAAACAAGTGCACCTTTTAAGTCCATCAATACTAATTTCATTCCGGCCTCCGTATTTTCAACCTCAACAGAAAGATCTGATCCGCTGGAAACCGGGTTCGGAGCCAGTGAGATCGCTGATAACAATCCATTGTCTTCAATTCCTAAAGTTCCTGAAATGTTGAAATTATCAAAATAGAAGTTGGAAGAGAAATCAGAAGCGACGAACTCGAATTTGAACTTTGTCTTGTTATCCGAAGCATTCGGTGTGTACGTGAAACTTGCTGTTTTCCAGTCAAGGTCATTATCCGGAGTGAAATCCGTATTCCCGACATATCCTGCTGTAACTAAATTAGTACCGGTAAGTGTTTGACGCTGTATCCATGTTTTTCCACAATCACGGGAAGAATACACGATCAATTTTTCCGTAATATCAGCTGTAGCCGTAGCTTTTGTTCCGTAAGCGTAATCAAAAGAAATCGTAATATTGGAAGTGCTTCTCAAATCGATTGCAGGTGAAATCAAATAATCCTTTGAATTCCCCAGACGATCATTGTAATACCAATCTTCCGTAAATTGTTGTGCAGCAGAGATATTTTTGAAATTATTCAGCTTAAAACATGCTGTATTTGATTTCCCGCCTGAAGTAACGCGGCTAAATGAAGCGTAATTACCTTCCGGGTTGTGTGTAATCCAGAAATTCCCGTTCTGATTGAAATCTTCCATACGCGGACCAGTGTATTCTGCCCAGTCGCCCTGGATATAGATCATGTTATTCATCGTTTTGGTGTCCGATCCGGCATTGTTTGCAACGGTTAAAGTCACGTTATACCAACCCGGAGAAGCGTAAGTAACGGTTGGATTCTGATCTGTGGAGGAGGAAGGTGTTGCCCCCGGAAAACTCCAGGACCAGGAAGTAACTCCCGCTTTCCAGGAAGCATCTTTAAATGCAATCGGATCTCCGGCACAAGCTGTCATGGCATTGGCACCTGATCCCACATTCGGACTTATTCCATTCACGTCCACATAAAAGTCAGCGGCAGGAATACAAGTTACAGGTGTCAGTGAAGATGTACCGGTAAACTGCAAATTCTCTGTCGTATACAGGTTACTGCGCCCACTTGTTGTCTGATCCAGCACATTGTTCATGAAATTGGACTGACCGTTGGTAAACATGGCTGAGCAATAGGAATAATCCATATAATTCTGGGTATTATCAATCACATCAAATGACCAATAATTTCCCGGATTCGTTGATTCGGCGCAGGTATTAGCCGCTAAATCACAGTGATCCAACCCAATGCAGTTCGGTGTATCACCGATAGCATCGTCCAAATCACAATTGGCAGCAAGTCCCGGATCGTTGCTATTTCCCCAGGTATGTGACAATCCCAAATAGTGGCCAACTTCATGTGTCAATGCCCGTGAGCGGTATGGAATGCTCGTTCCTACGCTTCCTGTTGAACTGTGCACCATTACCACTCCGTCAAGCCAGAATCCTGTTCCGGTTACATCTGTCGGGTAATGTGCAAAACCAGCTACATCCGGATCATCCATGGTACCGATCACCCAAATATTCAGGTATCTTTCGCGGTCCCATTGGTTCAGCTTCGAATAACTATCCGCTGCAACGGTCTGGTGATTGTAAATGTGCTCAATCCCGTTTGTACAATTTCCCCAGGGATCCAGGGTTGCCAGCCTAAATTCCAGCTGGGTATTCCCGATAATGGTATCAAATGGTGAAACAACACCAATGGTATCCTGGTTCTTTTTCCCGAAATCCTCATTCAGGATACGAACGGCATCCTGCACCTGCTGGTCTGAAATGTTCTCT
>DJFP01000143.1:29929-36033 GCA_002432565.1 Flavobacteriales bacterium UBA5869 | reverse complement strand
ACTCCTGTAATAACATAGAATCCATCCGGAGACTGGCTCTTATCCAGGTTCACGAAGCTATACCCTTTTGCAACCGGGATGACTTCGGGCGTGGTAACAACCTTCGGTTTTACGGTATCAACAGGAACAGGCTTTTCGACCTTAGCCAAATTCGCCAAAGAATCCTTTTCTCTTTGCAAACGGTCATTCTCTGCTCGTTCTTCCAATAAACGTTTCAGCTGATTTTCCAGTTCATCTTTTAGTACTTGAACAGAATCACGCTGTTTCGCTGCCAAATCATCGGTTACACGAACTTCTTTTTCTACTACCTGAATTTCTTTCTCGCGCTTTCCTTTAAAGGAGAACCCTAAGAATAATTCGTGGTTCATTCCGGTATTGTATGTCTTGATAGAACCGATCAATAATTCATAGCTGTAACCCACTCTCAGGAAATCAAAAACACGGACCCCTGCATTAAATTGAACTGCATAATCCGATTTATAGGTCGCAGAAGCCCAAATCACATCATTATACATTGCCATTACCGTTCCATCGTATTGAAAAGGAACGTTCGGCATGTATCTCGCAACAGCATTCGGACGAATAATGAACTTTTCAGTTACGTGGAAATCATATTCCAGCGACATCATATAGTGTCTTTCCAACTGGTAATATCCGCGGCTTTTTTCACGGGCATATTTGACTTTTCCGCCGATAATCTGAGGAACAGAAATACCAATTCTCAAATCTTTCCAGTTATACATCAACCCAACATTCATATCGAAAGTAGGTGCTGTTGGTCTCAATCCAGTTAAATAAGGATCATCGATATCCTCGGCATTTATTTGGTTATAATCAATGCGATTATCCAATACACCGGCGGAAACTCCGAAACGGATATTGTTATTTTCATTGATTTTCAATTTATAGCTGTAATTCAGGCTAGACATTAACTGTTGCTGAATTCCCTGGTTCTGATGCGCAACGATTAGTCCCAATCCCATATTTCCTTTCGCTATCGGGCCTTCAACTGTAAGGTAATTATTTACTGCTGTAGAACCAAAAGATGAATAACGCTGATTGCGAACGAAACTCGCATTGACATAATCACTTGCTCCTGTGGAAGCCGGATTATAGACAAATGGATTTATCAGGTAATGATTATAGAACGGAACTTGTTGTCCATATACACTTCCCCAGCAAAAACAAAGACAAAGTAGTAGTAGTTTATTCATTTCCTAATAATGTAATTGTTCCTTTATATTCTTCTTCTGTTCCACCCTTCATAACGACATAGTAATAAGTTCCGTTCGGCAATTTAGAACCGTTAAAACTACCATTCCAATCATTCTTGTAATCTTCGCTCTCATAAAGAATTTTACCATATTGGTTAAACACTTTAACAGTTGTCATCGGGAAAAATTCAACCCCCGTAATATTCCACGTATCATTGACATTATCATTATTCATGGTAATGACATTCCGAATATTAAACTGGATAGGGTCCATAACAGTGATTAGAACTGAGTCTCCTCCAAAACACCCATTTGCGTCAATTACATAATACCCGTAGGTAGTTGTTGAAGACGGTGTTGCCACCGGACTTGCACTTGTAGAGTCTGAAAGTGTTGATCCTGGCATCCAAATACCTGTAACGCCACCAGAACCATTTAACGTAATTGATTCTCCCAAATAAATAGATGTATCGTTACCCGCATCGGCAACAGGCAAAGGCAGCATGGTTATAGTAACCTGATTGGAAACGGCTGGCGGACAAACACCATTCAATGCTGTTACCTGGAACAGAACATCTTCTACAATTGAAAAAGTGGTGTAATCTATCGTATCGGAATTTGCTATCGTTTGCCACGTTACACCATTGTCTGTCGAGTACTCCCAAAACAAAGAATCTGCAACCGATCCAACCAGATGAAGGTCTTCTACCTGGTACTCACAAACACTTCCGCTTTGGTTCAAAACTCCAACAACCGGTGCCGAATCTAATTTAATAATGGCTGTATCCGAATAATAATCCGGACAGAAACCTCCTTCTAACAGAGCACGGTACATAGTTGTTACATTTTGCCCGGTATAATCGTATGAAGTACTTGCACTACTTGGAATTGGAGTCCAGGTTGTTCCCCCATTCGTTGATAAATCCCAATTCAGAACAGGTGTAGTCATCCCCGTCATGTTTAGAATTCCGGCAACAGCCGAAGCACACACGGTATCCGAAGGTCCGATGGTTGGTCGAACTGGTAATGGCTGAACATAAATAATTGCTGTATCCGAAACAACATCCGGACATTGGCCGCCTTCAGTGATCATTCGGTAATAAGTTGTCTGAGTAATATTGGTATATCCCAAACTGGTCGGATTACTTCCGGTACCTGTCCAGGTAGCCCCATTGTCTATCGAATATTCCCAATTCAATATCGGACCGAAAGCCCCTGTTGCGGTGATAAAGCCTGTAGCATTGGTAATACACAAAGAATCACTCCCCACAAGTACGGTAGGTGCATAAACCGGATCCACATAGATCATTGCGGTATCGGAGTAAGCATCCGAACAAATTGCTCCATCTACGAGCACACGGTAAATTGTTGTACTGGTAAGTCCTGTGTAATTATAGGTTGTAAGTGTACTTGCAACATTTGTCCAGGTTCCACCTCCGTTAGTAGAGTATTCCCATTGCAAAGGAGTTTGGCTATTTCCGGAAAGTGTGAGTACACCTGTGGCCATATTTTCACACAAAGAATCTGATCCGGAAATAGTTCCTGCAACCGGGGGCGTCTGAACTGACACTGTAGCATAAGCAGAGATTGCATCCGGGCAATATCCGCCATCAATCAATACGTGGTACTGTGTATTCTGCGTCACGTTCGTATACGCGTAGGAAGGTGTTGTTACCGCCGGCGTTATCGGTGTCCAGGTTGTTCCACCATTCGTGGAAGATTCCCAACCGGTAATTGTTCCGTAAGACCAACCTGAAAGTGATAGTGTTCCTGCATTTGCCCCTTCGCAAACAGTAATATCCGAAGTTACGGTTCCGGGAACAATCGGACAGTCATTCTGAACAGTCCATAATAAAGTATCATTCAGGTGGTTTACATCACCTGGCCTGGACACCCAGACTTTCAATATATGAGCACCACAAGCTGACAAATCTGCTTTTTGGGAAAAACTAAAATTCCAGGAAGCCCCCGCTGTCAAATTGGAAGATAAGGGCTGATTCACAACCGTTCCTCCATCCACACTGTAATATACCTGAATGGTATTGGAGGTCATGGTGGTAGCAGAATTGTTGTTAACCAAAACAGTTACCGTCTCTATATTCGACAATGAACAACCGGAATTTGGAGAAAAGTGATTTTGTAACCAAACGTCCTGAGCTCTTGTTATAGAAGAAAATCCGGCAAATATGGTCAACAAAAATAAGTATCGACGAAACATAGGGTATACGTGTTGATAAGCAGTATTATATTGAATTTTCTAACATTATCCAGATCGAAATTAACAGTTTTTTAAATGTAATCCAAATGCGCAATACGTACATTTACGTCGAAAAAGGGTATTTGGTTTCCAAAAGTCGGATATAATCCAACAAACCCCTTGTTTCAGTGTACATATTATAACTGATGGTCAATGATATATCAAAAATATTTCACAAAGCAAATTCCATTATTGATTTTATTAACAATTTCATTTCACCTGTTTTCACAGCGTGGAGAATTGGATGCTAAATCGTTTTTAGACTCGATTCAGAACAAACAGAACCAGTTATTGGACGTTCGTACTCCGGAAGAGTATAATCTGGGGCATATTGAGGGTGCTTTTCAAGCTGATTGGAACAATTTCGAGCAATTCAAAGAGCGGACTGCTTCACTGGACAAACACAAACCATTATATGTCTATTGTTTAGCCGGTTCCAGAAGTGCTGCAGCCCAAAAGTGGCTGATCAAAGAGGGGTTTGAAAGGGTGATTAATCTTCGTGGCGGAATAAATGCCTGGAACCTGGAAGATCTTCCCGTTTCGGGCAAAAAGGAAGTCAAAGCGATTCCTATATCCGAGTTTATGACTTCCCTTCCAAAAGACAAAACGGTACTTGTGGATGTTGGAGCAGAATGGTGTCCACCCTGCAAAAAGATGAGTCCAATAGTTACCGAAATATCAAAAGAATATCCGGTAATTTATGTCGATGGAGGAACTCAAACGCAATTAGCCAAAGACCTTCGTGCAGACGCATTTCCAACATTTATAGTCTATAAAAACGGAATGGAAGCAGGACGTATTACGGGAGTTTGTTCGAAGGAGGACCTGAAGAGTTTACTGGAATAAGGGGAATTTGTGAATTCTCGTTTTGTTATTTACCAAGCAATCCGATAGCTTCTTCCCTATCTCTCCAAATATTTTCTAAAGTCATTTGAAAAGCTGGATTCCTGGTCAACCACCCCTGTAAATAATGCTTGTGGATCATTATTTTCCAATCAACCACCTGGTTCGGATCAATACGCTGCTCCCGAACAATTTTCGGAGCAATTACTTCCATCCGATTAGAAGCATCGGTATAATCGAATCGTTCCCCCTGAAAACGCAGGTAACAATGACATTCCGGGATATTCGGATAACTTTTATCCGTAAAAAAACCATTTAATCGGGAATGTGTTTCTTCATTCATCAGGAAAATTCCGGCTATCAATTCCACTTCGGGATGTCCGTTCTCTAACGCCAATAAAGCCAGCAAAGCGTGTTTGGAAGAGCATGTGCCTTTCATTTCCGAAAGTACCAACCCAAAATCTTCGCGATTCGTATTTCTGCCGTAAGGAAGCTGAGCTATGAAATCACAGGCTTCTTTGAAGGAAGTCATTTTCAGTTCACGAAAACGTGAAGAATAAATCTGATCGGATGAAAGTTCAAAGTTTATCATGAATTATCAATGAGGTAATTATTAATTATCAAGAGCGCACACTTGATAATTTTGAAATTGATCATTCATAATTTTACATCCCCGGCATTCCGCCGCGCATTCCTTTCATCTGCTTCATCATCCCCATCATGTTCTTCGGATTACTCATCATTTTCATCATCTTCTTAGTATCCTCGAACTGTTTCAGCAGTTTATTCACTTCCTGGATATTTGTCCCGGACCCCGCAGCAATACGGTTTTTGCGCTGACCATTCATAATAGAAGGATTTGCCCGCTCTTTCGGTGTCATGGAATAAATAATAGCTTCGATATGTTTGAATGCATCGTCCTGGATATCCACATCTTTGACAGCTTTTCCCATTCCGGGGATCATTCCCATCAAGTCTTTTACATTACCCATTTTCTTGATCTGCTGGATTTGACCCAAGAAGTCATTGAAATCAAACTGATCTTTCTGAATGCGTTTCTGAAGTTTGCGAGCCTCTTCTTCGTTGAATTGTTCCTGAGCACGTTCTACCAATGAAACAACGTCACCCATTCCTAAAATCCGATCGGCCATACGCTTTGGATAGAACACATCCAGTGCGTCCATCTTCTCGCCTGTTCCTACAAATTTGATCGGTTTATCTACAACGGTTTTGATTGACAATGCTGCTCCCCCACGAGTATCACCATCCAATTTGGTCAAAACTACCCCGTCAAAATTGATGCGGTCGTTAAATGCTTTCGCTGTATTGACTGCATCCTGCCCAGTCATGGAATCGACTACGAACAAAGTTTCCGTTGGCTTGATCGCATCTTTTACACGTGCGATCTCGTCCATCATTGCTTCGTCAATTGCCAAACGTCCGGCTGTATCGACAATCACAACGTTAAAACCTTTACTTCTGGCATGATTGATTGCTTCGGTAGCGATTTTAACCGGATCTTTTTCTTCTTTATTGGAGTAAACCTCGATTCCAAGTTGTTCACCCAGAACGTGCAGCTGATCGATAGCAGCGGGACGGTAAACGTCACAGGCAACCAATAACGGTTTTTTATTCTTTTTTGTCTTTAGATAGTTGGCCAATTTTCCGGAGAAAGTGGTTTTACCCGACCCCTGAAGACCTGACATCAAAACAATCCCCGGATTTCCCTGGATTTGAATCTCACTTTCGTTACCCCCCATTAATTCTACCAACTCTTCGTGGCAGATCTT
>DJFP01000143.1:14528-29906 GCA_002432565.1 Flavobacteriales bacterium UBA5869 | reverse complement strand
TTGGCAGTCTTAAAGTTCACATCGGCATCCAATAAGGCTCTGCGAACCTCTTTCAATGTTTCTGCTACGTTAATTTCAGTAATTTGTCCTTGTCCTTTCAGGACTTTAAAGGCGCGTTCAAACTTATCGGTAAGATTATCAAACATGCTATTGAGCGATTTTTTTGGAATACAAAGATAAGACTAATTGAAATTGTAAATGGTAAAAGTGAAAAGGAAAATATCTTTCAAACTACTTTTGTTTCGTTTTTATCCGGGAATGATTCTGACAACGATCACTGAAAAGACCTATTTTAGCTCTTCAATTAATTCATACATGCATTTTCATTTTCGCGTAGTTTTTCTTCTTTTAAGTTTTTTTTCATGCTATTACGTATCGGCTGAAAAAAACGCGTTTATCATTCCCGCTAATGCTATTGTACTGCTGTACGCAGAAAATCCGCAAGTCGAGGATGTGAAAAATGCCTGCAGCTTATTAAAGGAATATGTTTCAGAAATGGTACATTCTCAGCTGAAGAATACCGATAAACCATCGAAAAAAAAACTTATTTACCTGAAACAAAATACACAGCTTCACCCGGATGAGTATGTTATTTCGATTGATAAAAGCAGGTTAACGATAGAGGGTGGAGCAAGGAAAGGCTGCACATACGGAGTGATACACTTACTGGAAAAACTTGGTTGTCAATTCCTAAGCCCTGATTTCAAAATTATACCGGAAATCGATCAGATCGTCCTTCAAAGTCAGGTAATTCGGGAAAAACCGGCTAACGATGTCCGGATCATCAACCTTTATTTCTCTAAAAACGAAGAATACCGGGATTGGCTTCGTTTGAATACCATCGAAGAAGTTTACCCGGAAGGATACTTCGTACACACTTTTCACCGCCTCGTTCCATGGGAAACCTATTTTAAAAGCAACCCGGAATACTTTGCNNGAGATGAAACTTCAACCGGACAAACAAAAATGGTCCGTGAGCCAGAACGACAATTTTTCATATTGTCATTGTGAAAACTGCACCCAAATCATCGAAGAAGAAGGAAGTCCGGCTGGCCCCATTATTCATTTGGCAAATACTATTGCCAACCACTTTCCAGACAAAATTATTTCGACACTGGCCTATCAATACAGCAGGAAAGCTCCATTAAAAACAAAACCCCGAGTGAATGTTGAAGTAATGCTCTGTACAATTGAACTCCACAGGCAGGAATCCATTGAACGCAATCCGGAAAGTGCCGAATTCAAAAAAGACATGGAAAACTGGGGCAAGATCTGTTCAAACATTTTCCTTTGGGACTACACCATAAACTTCAATCACAGCATTTCGCCATTCCCGAACCTCCACATTCTGCAGCCAAACATCCAATTCTTTACCAGGAACCACGTGAATGCTCTTTTTGAGCAATCCAACAGTACGAAAGGCTATGAATTTGCAGAACTGAAAGCATACCTGTTATCGAAATTGATGTGGAACCCTGATCTTGATCTTCAGGCAGAAACACAAAAATTCCTGGAAAGCTACTATGGCAAAGCCAGTTCTCATATAGCAGCGTACCTAAATATCCTGGAAACTGCATTAAAAGAAACCAGGAGCAAACTATGGATCTACGAACATCCGGTGACCCACCAGAATGGATTGTTTTCCGAAGAACGCATGGCACTTTATAATACGCTTTTTGATCAGGCAGAAGAAGCGGTGCGTGACAATCCGGAACTCCTGAACCAGGTGCAATTGGCCCGCCTGCCCATTCAGTATGCAGAAATGGAAATTGCTTCCAATAATATGTTCTCCAAACGCGGCTGGCACGAAATTGTGAACGGAAAAACGATCCCGAACAGCCGAATGCAAAAAATGGTGGATGCTTTTGAACAAACCTGTATCCGCAACCAGGTAGCAACTGTAAACGAAGCCGAATTGAGCCCGCAAAATTACATCAGTTCACTACGCCGTATGATCGACGTCCACATCGAAGGAAATACTGCTTTCAGTAAGCTCGTAACTGCTACCACTCCTCCAGATAAAAAATACCAGGCCGGTGACCTTTCTTATCTCACCAACGGAGTAAACGGTGCAAGCGATTATAACATCCACTGGCTCGGCTGGTTTGGAACAGATACCGAATTAATCCTTGACCTGGACAGCCTTGTTACTTCAAAAAACATCTCCCTGAACTCACTTTGGAACGGAAAAAGCTGGATTTTGCATCCGGAACAGGTTTCCTGCAGCATTTCAGCTGATGGAATAAATTATATTCCCATGGGAAGCATCCGGGTTGAGGGCGAGCAGCAGAAAGAAGATCCCATTCGGAACTACCACTTCCTGGTAGAAAACACACCCTATCGATTTGTAAAAATCACCATTAACGGAACCGGTAAATTATTCAATTGGCATCCTTCGGCAGGAGAACCTTCCTGGTTCTTCCTGGATGAGATCAGTGTGAGAAATTAAAACTGCACCAAAGCACTGTATCCAAGCAATCCAAGCGACTGGGTCATCACTCCGCCAATAAACGTGGAATCATTGATAAATGACAATGATCCAGCCAAACGATAGCTGTTTACGCTTTGTGGATGGTTTTTCATATTCATATAGGTCAATCGCTTTTTGTTGCTTCCATTTGCATCCATCACCCACCAGTCGGCTCCCTGTAATTGCCCGGGGAAAATATCGCAGTTCGCCCCGGTCATGTACACAATCTTTTGCCCGTTTGGCGTGTAGGTCGGTGACTGAGAAAAGCTTTCTGTTGTCAGTTTCGTAGTATTCCCGCTAGCCAGATCTATGCGGTAAATCGGAGTTGCTACCAAGTTGTGTGATTCGAAAGTACTGTAAACCAATATATCCGTTTTCGAAGGACTGATACTTTCCACTTCTCCTCCGGCCGGTTCATTTCCCGGCTGGTATGTTCGAATATTGGAGAAAACCGGGTTTGGATTCCAACTCACATCTGCAACTTTGAACACATAAGCACCGGCGGCTAAGTTCAGATCCGGGAAAACCGGCGCCTGAATACGTTCTGTCCAGGTAAACATGGTACCGTCGTTTGAAATTGCCCCGTGAATGATCCCGTGATTATAATCATTCGGAAAATTAGTCATCTGCCAGGCCTGGCTTCCATCCCGTTTAATGATCCAAAGATCGGTATAAGCTCCATAGCCGGGTATAGCATCTTCGGGAGTTCGTGTATGACCACTTTCGGCAACATAGTCTGTCTTTTCAATATAACAGTACAAATATTGTCCGGTCGGATCCCACTCTTCGGCCCATTGATGCCTGTCAGGATTCCAGCCCGGATATGTCAGCTGCATCTCCCCGCTCCCATCGTAATTGGAAATATAAATCTTGTACGTTCCGTCACCATCCGGTTTATTATAAGCCACACTGTTTGTAGCCTGGTTATAAATTACTCCCATGGCGTTTTCCTTATACACTTCCATTGAAGCATAGTTTGTTCCGTCATTGTCGGGATCAACTGATTTCTTTTTGCAGGAATTTAGAACAAAACCAGCAATGAATAAGGTGTAAAGAATTGCAGTAGTTTTCATCATCAATTAGTTACGATAAACGAATGTATGAACTAATTGCGAATTAAGCGCCACAAAGCAGATGGTTATAAATAATCTGAGCCGAAATAAATTATACACCTATGAGAAAATCAACTGTAAAAACTTCGATTCGGAAAAATTAGCAGTTTTAACCAGTTTTTGAGTATGAAAGGCCTTGAAAAACCAATAAAACCGTTGCTATTCCTTGTTAAATTTCAGTACAAAACACGCTTAATAGTCGGGTGTAAGTCGGGTAATACTCCTAGCGTCTATGCTTAACCTATCCGGAAGGCATTTTCGGGTCGGTTTTAACGTACATGCGACTTATCACATCTGTAAAATGTAAATTGCTCCTAACGCGGTAAAATCATGATTGATTCTTTAATCCCAGCTTCGAGTTTTTCCGGCTATACAGGAAATAGATCACCAAGCCCACAGCCAGCCAAATCACAAACGCGATCCAGTTACGGAGCTCGATCTGGCTCATCATGTACAAACAGGAAAGTAGTCCGAGAAGAGGAATTAACGACAAGTTTTTACGGATGGTTACGATGGTAATAAATAAAGTAAACAAAATGAAAATCCAGGTTGGGATCTTATGTGCAAAATGAGAAAAACCACTATTGTACAATCGTTTACCGGTAATACCTATTGGTCTTAATGCATTTTCAATGTCAATCTTAGGTCCCTGGGCATAGTAGCTCTCCAAATCAGAATCCATTAATTTAAATCCTTTTTCATCGTACCCTTCCAGGAAATGGACCAATTGTTCTTTGGTTTCCGGATCTAGTTCGGCAACGGTCTCCGCTCCTGAGGTGCTTTTGATTCCCTTCAGGGATGTTTTCAGGTCGATTTTTGGGGCTTGCTCAAAATAAGCCAATAAATCGGAGCCTAAACGCTCCAATCCTTCTTTGTCAACAGCTGCAACTGTTTTGTTCAGCTGTGCTGACTCGGCTTCCGATAAATCCACTATCAGATCCTTCGTCTCTTTGAGTTCCGATTCGTTTTTCAGGAAAGCCATGAGCTCAATTTTATATTGAATGAATCCGAAAACAATTCCTCCGACTACCAGGAATGGCAAAACATATTTTCCGTTGACATAAGGTGTACGGAACTTCCCTCGCGGAATATCCGTTTTGTTCTGCAGGATCAATACACCCCCACACACCAATACAAAAGCAAATAAAGTACCGATACTGCAAAGGTCCGTAACCATTGTTAAGTTCATGAACAAGGCCGGAACTGCAACTACAAACCCAACAACAACTGTTGCGAATGAAGGCGTTTTGTATTTCGGGTGAACTTTGGAGAATTTCTTAGGCAGCAAACCATCCCTGCTCATTGACATCCAGATACGCGGCTGTCCCATTTGGAAAACCAACAGCACGGAAGCCATCGCAATGACAGCAGAAACAGCAATAATTCCCGACATCCATTTCAGATCGATTTCACGGAAAACGAATGCAAGCGGATCACCGACACCCAACAGTTTATAATTCACCAATCCGGTCAGGATCAATGAAATGATAACATACAAAATGGTACAAATAATGATTGCCCACATCATTCCACGCGGAAGATCGCGCTGAGGGTTTTCACACTCTTCGGCAGTAGTAGAAATCGCGTCAAAACCGATATAGGCAAAGAAAACGGCAGAAACTCCTTTTAAGATACCGGAAACTCCGTTAGGCGCAAATGGACTCCAGTTTTCAGTATCTACATAAAAAATTCCCACAGCAATTACCAGCAGAATTATTGCAAGCTTAATGACTACCATTACGTTGCTGGCATTCCGACTCTCCTTCATTCCCCGATATACCAGCCAGGTAATCAATACAATGATAAACAAAGCCGGCAGGTCAAAAATGATGTGAAAGTTGAAAATCGTGGGGGAAGTTCTCCAGGCAGTATAAGCTGCCTGCAAACCGCTATCCAGGTTCTCAATATTCTTCCCTCCCTGCATCAGGGCATATGCTTCTTCATAGCCGTTATGAGCCGTCAGGTAATCAGTTTGTATCCATTGCGGAAGGTGGATGTTCAGCCCTTCGAGCATCCCCGTAAAATAATCACTCCAACTGATAGCAACGGTGATATTCCCGATGGCATATTCCATAATCAGCGCCCAGCCGATCACCCAGGCAATGATTTCTCCGAAGGCGACATAAGAATAAGTATATGCAGATCCGGCAACCGGTACCATGGATGCAAATTCCGCATAGGCAAAAGCTGCAAATCCACAGGCAACCGCCGTGAAAATGAATAAAAAGATCACTGCCGGACCGCCGTTTGAACTTGCTTCGCCAATGGTAGAAAAAATACCGGCCCCAATAATCGCCGCAATTCCAAAAGCCGCCAGATCTCGTACTTTCAAATGTTTTCCAAGTGACTCATGACCGTCAGACTGACCTTGTTGTGTCGATGCCAGAATGTCCTGGACAGTTTTTTTACGGAAGAGGGAATTTTGTTTCATAGTATTTCGCAAGGGAAACAAATGTAGTAATTATCTTCTCCAACTTTTTTCCAAGGCAAAAAAAGTAGGCAAAAGAAAGCCACAAAGTGGATTGAAGATGAATGTATAGTTTCTTTGAAACGTAATACGAGGTAGCCTTTAATCCCAATTACAGCATTCAGAAAGCCTCATTTTTCGTTTTCATACGAGCATCTAAACTATAAAAAAAGATGCCCCATCTAATTATCGATACCTCTAAAAGGTAATTGGGATTTAGTCCGCGGTCAAAATCATTAGAGTAACCATCTATTGGTATTCCGAAATCTATGAAGCTGCCTTATATGAGCAAATACTCTTTAATCTAGCGAATATTCTGCCGGATTCATTACTTTTACGGCTGGTTACCTAAAAAGCCTAATTATGTTAAAACAGACTTTCATTCTAACTTGCCTATTATCACTATCTGTTTCGAGTGCTTTGTTTGCTCAATCCAAAACGGACTTCAATAACTACAGAACGCTTCTTTCCAACGGCTCCATTCCGGATGACATTCGTCTTTCCACCCCTGAAAAAGTGGAGCGTGATATGCAGATAAGCCGCCCTGAACTTGCTTCTTCCGTAAAACGGAAATTCTATGTCGGGATTCATACTTCCATTGATAGAATCCTTCATTCGCAAGATTGTGTGTTCGGAGACCCGATTTCAACATACATTAAAGACATTGCGAAGAATTTATTGAAGGATGATGCGGAAACTTTCAGCCAGTTGCGTTTTTACACCTTAAAATCCAACGAAACAAATGCATTTTCTACCGATCAGGGAATTATTTTCGTAACTACAGGATTGATATCACAGGTTAGCTCGGAAGCCCAGATTGCTTATGTACTGGCTCACGAAATAGCACATTATAAGCGTAAACACGTGTTGGAACGCTTCAAACAAAACGTTACCCTGAAAAATGCTGACTACTACGAATTAAGCACATACAGTAAGGAACGTGAATTGGAAGCAGATGCAGATGCCATCGAACTTTACAAGAAAGCCGGATACGATGAAGCATTGATCGAACCTACTTTCGATGTGTTGATGTACTCCTACCTTCCGTTTGACGAAGTCAGAATCCCGGAAAACTTTTTCAATTCCAACGAATTTTACGTACCCGATTTCAAATTCCCAAAAGAAGTTTTTGCAATCACTGCTGAAGAAAACTACAACGACAGCAAAAGCTCCCATCCGAATATTTCCAAAAGAAAAAAACAGGTTTTGGAGGTACTTGAAAAAGGCAGCCGCTGGACAGGAAGCCCAACGATTTTAGGAGCAGACCGTTTCAATGAGATCCGTACTATTGCCCGTTTTGAATCGATTAGAAACAGCATTATTTCCCTTGACCTGACGAATGCTTTGTATTCCATTTACATCCTGGAAAAAGAATTTCCGCAGTCGAACTACCTCATTTCCATGAAGGCAAAAACCTGGCTGGCACTTGCACAGACCAAGTCACAAAGCATGTCAAAACCTTATGAATCACGCAAGCATAAAGAAGGTGAAATAGCGGCGCTTCATTCCATGTTAAAGAAAATGGATAAACTGGAGCTTGCTTCCATTGCACTCAGACAAATCTATGATATCCGTGCTGCCCGACCGGCAAACCAGGAAATCCAGGCAATCTATGACCGAATGGTTGAAACAGCAGCTAACACAAAACAATTCTCCCTGGAATCCTTTTCAAAGTACAATTACCCGCAGGCGGTTCAGCGCAACAAATCTTACAATGATTCGATCGCTAAAATTCCGGTTGACAGCTTGTCAAAAGTAACCCCGCCAGCAGTCAACGAATCCAAGTATGACAAGATCAAGAAAAAAAGATCAGTAGACGGAAATATTGACCTGCAGGTTTTTGATTCTACGACTTATTACCTCTATGGAATGCAGGACATTATATCCGACAGCAGTTTTGTAAAAACTTTTAAGGAATTTCAGAACAAATCCACGAATAGTTCGAAAAACAGCGAAAACAATTCGAAGTTAATTCCGGCAATACCCAACCTGAAGAACAAAAGCATAGCCCTGGTTGAACCGAATGTGGAAATTTTAGAATCGTCCAAAAAGACTGTAAAAGTTTCTGAGTCTATTAAAGCCAATGCCACGGAACTGGTCGTTACAGAGGCAACAGACAACGGGTATACTGTGAATACGGACAATGCTCCCAACGAGCTTACCATCGAAGGTATCCAGGCTTTTTCATTCCTAAAAACAGCATTGACACAAACGAAAGGATACTCCAAAGTAAACTTCTTCCCTGTTGATTATTTAGAATTGCAGAGCATGGCTAAGAAATACAGTTCCGATGTGATCATGATCCCAAGCATCCTTTATGTCGACAGTAAAAAAAGTGCACCGATGGAAATTGCGAGACCGGTTATTGCAACCTGGTATGTTCCGCCAATGGCTATGATCCTTTTAACAGGAAAACTGCTCGACTCACAAAAAACAGCGATCCAGTTTGTCGGAGTGGACCTGAAGAATGGTCATGCTGACCAATCCAATGTTTACATGATCAGCGGAAGACCCACTAAACTTTTACTGGGATCTAAAATTTATGAAATTTTCAAATCAACTAACTAAAATCACATGTTAAGAATAGCATCTTTAATCCTTACTGTATCTTTATTCAGTACCATTTCTTTTGCCCAAACGACCAAAAGTGATGCTGCAAAGAGAAAAAGCCAGCTAACCGGATTTTACGGAAATCGATTTGTACTGCAACTAGGCGCAGGATTTCATCATAATTCACTGCTGAAGTTAGCAAGCAGTTATGAGCGAAATTTCAGAGATCAGCATCCGGAATTACACCGATCAGGTGGAACTGATCAATTCAACTACAGCTTTTATGGTAATGTTGGAGTTGTATTGAAAGAGCATTTGACATTATCACTGGATGTGAAATATTACCTCGGAAACATCGTACTTAATAATTATGGTTACAACACCTATTACGATCAGTTTACAGGATACAGCAACACGGTATTAGGTAAAACCGCAAGGGTAAAATACAACACCATCGGTATTATGCCACGAATTGAAATCGGCTCAAGAGGCTCCAATTCTCCGGTTGGTCTGACTCATATATTGGGTTTTGGAGTGGAGTTATCGAAAGCAAAATCGGGAAATTACGACGCAATTATTAATGATAATGATTATTACTATTCCGATTCTCTTGACAAAAATTCACGGTTTGATTTTACTACCGAATCAGCATTCAGTCTGACACTTTTGTATGGATTGGAATACAGATTACCTATCAGCAAAAACATTGCCTGGAATTTCGGAGGATATGTACATCTGAACTTACCTGTTCAAATTGCAATTGAATCCGAGTTAAACGGATATTATGGTTTCTCTTATTACGAAACAGATTGGGATGCAGAACTAAAATTAAGACTTTCCCAAAATAGGTTTCAAAACCTATTCAGTCTCCGCACCGGGTTGGTGATTATGTTATAACATTTCCAACTTTTCGAAAAACAATTCATCAGATTACAAAATCCGACCAGCGGGTTCTAACCAAACTCCACGATGTATGTTGAAATCACTATGCATGTTGATGGGTTTATACCTGTCATTATCGGCATCCGGTCAATCGGAAACCGGATTTTACGGAAAGCGTTTCACATTACAGCTGGGAGCAGGTGCACATCATAACGCTTTACTGAAGCTGGCAAGCCGTTCCGAAAGAACTTTTCTGAAGAACGACTATTACCGGAATTACCGAAAACAAACAGGAACCAATCCATTCAATTACAGTTTCTATACCTGCATGGGAGTTGTTTTAAGGGAAGGAGTTAGCTTTTCAATTGATTTTCAATACTATTACGGAAAGATTTTTTTCAGTGACCTGGGTATCGAATACCATGAATCTTCCTATCCGGGAGGAGGCTATTATTACACCAGTAAATACGACTGCCTCGTGAACTACAATACTGTCCGATTGATGCCGCGCATTGAAATCAGTTCCGAAAACTCGAATGCCCCGACCGGCTTGACACATATACTTGGAATTGGAGTAGAAATCTCCCAATTAAAATCCGGGAATTACCGGTGTATTGATTCCAATTACAAAGGAACCACTTTCTCTCCCGACTCTATTCTGATCACCACAGACTATATCAGGCTGGGAAAAGAGAACGCCATTAACATTACACTGATGTACGGAATGGAATACCGCATCCCGCTATCCAGGTTTTTCGCATGGAATTTCGGAGGTTACCTGCATGCAAATTTACCGGCACTTTTCCCTTCTTACATTGATGATTCACCTTATTTCACAAGTGAAAGAGATCAGCATCGAAAGTTAGCCCTTCACCGTTTTCAAAATTTATTCAGTCTGCGGACCGGATTAGTCATCATGCTATAAATACTAAAACCCCATTTTATTCCGAATAACTAACAGGACATGATTTTGAATTTTGAATTTTGAATTTTTTCCAACCTTTTTGTTAAATAAGTATTCATTAGGTAAATAAAGATTACCATTCAAGTAAAATCGATTTGGTAAATCATGTAAAATTGTAATTTTAGAAAAAAATAAACTATGAAATTAAATTTACTCTTAGCTACTAGCTTGATTACAGGAGCTGCTTTCGGCCAGTTTACTCAGTCAAATGAACCAGTAATGGGTTCATCCATGACTATGTACCTTTTAGATTCCAACGCAGTAGATTATGCTGCTGTAACAGGATCAGGAGTTACCTGGGATTATAGTACAACACCTGGTATCTCAGGTCAAACTAAAGTTGTGACAGTCTCTCTTCCTTCAGCGACTGATAACGGCGGTGATTATACTTCCTCTACCTGGGCGGTTGATATCGCAGATTTTATGACTACTTATTATACTTCCAGTGCCAGTTCACGCATTTCTCAGGGATTCGCGTTTGACGGTGGAAACGGTGCCGGAACAGTTAGAGTTGTTTTCGATGGTGGAGCTGACGATGCTTTAATTATGAATTACCCTTATGCTGTAACCAATACCCTGACAGATGCATTTGCAGGTGGTGCAATTACAGATAACTTCGGGACATTAGCAACAACGGGAGGAGTTACTACTACCGTAGACGGAGAAGGTACTTTGAAATTAAATGCTGCTACTACTTTATCAAATGTAACGCGTTTTAAATTAGCTGATCAGGCAACTGCAGTTATTCCGATCCCTGGATTAGGAAACGTGATCATGGAAAGAACTCAGTATGAATATTATACCATGTCAAACCCTTACCTTCCTGTTTTAGTTCATGCTACATTAGTAATCACATTCGGGGGGTCGCCGACAACTCAGCATATCGTTATGAGCAGCGTTGCACCGGATGAGTATTTGAACGTATCCGAAAACAATCAAATCGCATTCGGTATGTATCCGAACCCTGCAAATGAATCCGTTGTTATTTCAGGATTGACCGGAAACGAGCAGATCTCAATCGTTGACATGGCGGGAAGAACAGTTTTGACAGCTCAAAATAACGGAACTTCTCAAACATTGAACGTAGCTGATTTCCAGGCTGGTATTTACAATGTAGTTGTTACTGCAAACGGAATCAAATCAACAAAAAAATTGACTATCAACTAAGAAATAGTCAGCTTAATACTTAATAATCCCTTCCTGGTTTAGCCTGGAAGGGATTTTTTTTGCAGGCAACTTCTGTTTCCTTTCTGCGTTTTATTTCATAAATTAGCTCACCAATAGCTTGAAAGACAAGTGCTATTACTACAATTGAGGTATTTGAGGTTTGAAATTTATATTCTTCCTTTGTATCGGCTACAAAACTACGAATGAAGCAACTATTACTCCTTGTTACTGCACACTTATTGCTCCTTACAGCAGCTTATGCTCAATGTACTGCAGATGCCGGACCGGACTCTACGGTTTGCACCGGTGCTTCCATTCAATTGGGGGGAACCCCATCAGGAACCGGAGCCGGAACACTCTCCTATTCCTGGTCTCCCGCGGCGGGACTTTCATGTACCAACTGCCCGAATCCTACACTGACAGCAGCAACGAACCAAACTTATACACTCACCGTAAGTTCATCTTTAGGGTGCACGGATAATAGTACCGTAAACATATCTGTAGCACCTCCTCCAACTGCTTCATTCACTATTACAGGAAATAACAGCTGTTCCAGTGTTCCTATTCAATTTACAAACACCTCATCCGGAACAGGATTAAGTTATTCCTGGAATTTTGGTGATCCCGGGTCCGGTGCACAAAACACAAGTAATCTTATCAACCCGGTCCACCAATACAATGCTGTTGGATCCGGATCTCAAAATTATACCGTAACCCTGGTAGTTACTAATTCAAACGGATGCACGGCGAGCATCAGCCAGACAGTAACTGTAAATGCGCTTCCAAATCCCACCCTGGTCGATCCGATTGCAGGAATGCGCAACTGTGATGGTTCGAACTTCGCTTTAACAGTCNNGATGCGTCTTCAACGACCCTTGTTTCAAATTATACTATTCAATGGGGAGACGGCTCTCCCGATTTTAATTCAGGTACTTTTCCCGGAGGAGGTGTATCTCACACCTACACCACTGCAGAAATTTTTTCGCTGGTTTATACCATTACCGGAAACAACGGATGCGTCCAGTCCACATCCTATAATATTGCAAACATTACCAATCCGGCGATCGGAGCTGCAAACCCCGGAGCAACTACCGGCTGCGGACCAATTACACTGTGTTTTCCGCTGAGTAATTATTCATCCAATCACAATACTACTTTTTATGTGGTGGACTATGGTGACGGCTCGCCAACAGATACCCTTTCACATCCGCCTCCGGCAACCATTTGTCATACCTACACCACTTCTTCCTGCGGGCGCCCCGGAAATCAGTTCATATTCCGTATAAAAGCAATTAATTTATGCGACAGCAGTGAGGCCTCAATCTCACCAATTCGTGTATATACGGGGCCAATAGCAAACTTTAACGTTGCGGCACCCAATAACTGCGTGGGTTCTTCCGTATTGTTCTTAAACACTACACAAACAGGTTTCAACAGCGCCTGTAGTTCCAGCACCCTGTTCCAGTGGGATTTCGGTGACGGACAAACACTCACCACCACAACGGCAACCAATCCGACTCACATTTATACTGCTCCCGGAACATATACCGTTACCTTAACAACTACCAACAATTGCAGTGTAAATGTACTTACAAGGACCGTTTGTATCGAAAATCCACCGACTCCGGCATTTACCGCTACACCGACCTCGGCTTGTATTCCTTTTACAGCACAGGTAACTAATACATCCGACCTGTCAAACACCTGTAATGTGACACGGGTTTGGACCGTACTTTTCAACGGCAGCCCATGCCTTCCATCTTCCGGCGCATTTTCATTTGTAGGGGGAACGAATGCTTCATCTGTCAATCCCCAAATTCAATTTACACAACCCGGAAACTATACGATCCGTTTAACCTTAACGAACTCCTGCGGTTCTTTCATAGCTAACCAGGCAATCGTAGCACAGGCTCCGCCGCAGGTAACAATCAATGCTGTTCCGAGTATTTGTGCGGGGTTGAGTGTGAATCCGGCAGCTGTTGTCAATGACTGCCTGGAACCTTCGGATACTTACAACTGGTCATTTACCGGTGGAACTCCTGCAAGTGCAACAACACTTATTCCGGGAACGGTTTCTTATTCAACAGCCGGAACATTCCCAATTTCACTGTCAGTTACGAATGCCTGCGGTACAACTACGGCTAATACTTCCATTACAATCAATCCCATTCCTCCGGCGCTCAATCCACAGGTAAACACCCCTGTTTGTGCAGGCGGAACAGCGAATTTCACTTCCAGTGCATCTGCTTCAACTACATACTCCTGGTCCGGACCGAATTCATTTACCGGTAATCAGCAAAATTTTAATCTAACAAACGTAACAGCAGCCCAGGGCGGAACTTATACCGTATTCGGAACGATGAACGGCTGCACCGGGCCAAGCGCTTCTGTTACTCTTATTGTAAATCCTATCCCGGTCATATCGGTAACACCACCCAATGCAACAATCTGCAACGGTCAATCTGTTTCTTTAACAGCTTCAGGAGCAAGCAGCTATACCTGGAGCCCGTTAACCGGTCTTTCAGCAACAAATACTGCAACTGTTACTGCGAATCCAACAACTACACAAACATATACTGTTATCGGGTCAGATGGAACCTGTTCCGGATCTGCAACGGTAACCATTACCGTAAATCCTTTGCCGGTCGTCAACGCCGGCCCAGATGTGACGCTTTGTGACCAGCCCATTCCTTTCTCACTTACTCCAACACCAAGCGGTGGAACCTGGACAGGAACGAATGTCACTCCCGGGGGAGTATTTACCCCAAACGGAACCGGAACTTTCCCGCTGGTCTATTCTTTCACCAATGGAAACGGATGTACAAATACTGACACGGTTCTGGTAACAGTTGTTAGTCCGACACCAGCACTCGCGGGACCTGATTCATCGCGATGTTTCGGTTCGGGAACTATTACACTGATCGGAACACCATCCGGGGGAACCTGGAGCGGGACAAGCATTACGGCCGCCGGAGTATTTACTCCAAATGTAGTTGGAACACATGCTCTGGTCTATACTTTCGGAACAGGGACCTGCCTTTCACGAGATACCATGCTAATGACAGTAAATCCATTACCTGTTGTAGATGCAGGCCCTGATTTCTCTGTATGCATCGATGCAGGTATTCAAACACTGAACGGAACACCTGCTGGAGGAACATGGGCTGGAACCGGAATTACAAATTCAGCCGGGGAATTTACACCTTCCGTTGCCGGAACCGGAAACAAAACACTGACCTATTCATTTACCGACGGAAATGGTTGTACGGCGACTGATAACTTAATACTAACTGTGAACCCGCTTCCTATCGTCAATGCCGGGCCGGATACAACTGCTTGTGATCAGCCGAATCCGTTCCAGTTGAGTTATTCTCCGACCGGCGGAACCTGGACAGGCACCAACGTTACTTCGGGTGGGCTTTTCACCCCGAACGGAACGGGAACTTTTACACTTACATACACATTTACCAATGTAAATGGCTGCACCAATTCGGATACGCGGGTCGTAACGATCATCAGTCCTACACAACCGGATGCAGGTCCTGATTTTGCAGTTTGTATCGATGCGCCGAATGTAACCTTATCTCCTACTCCGACCGGCGGAACCTGGAGCGGTTCTTTCACTACTCCGGCCGGAATCTTCAACCCCACAACCGCAGGGAGCTTTAACCTGGTTTATACATTGGGTTCCGGAGCCTGCTTGCTACGCGACACACTTGTTGCAGTAGTCAATCCACTACCGGTTGTAAACGCCGGAACTGACTTC
>DJFP01000143.1:10881-14460 GCA_002432565.1 Flavobacteriales bacterium UBA5869 | reverse complement strand
CCTTAACGGCTGCACGAATTCAGACAACCTGGTAATCACCGTAAATCCATTACCCATTGTTAATGCCGGAAACGACACAACTTTATGTAATCAGCCCTTCCCTATCCAGTTTACAGCAACACCGACCGGAGGAACCTGGGCAGGAACGGGTATAACTTCTTCGGGATTATTTACCCCGGCTTCAGTTGGAGTATTTAATCTTATTTATACGTTTACAGATGCAAATGGCTGTACAAACTCGGATGCACGTGCTGTTACGGTTGTCAATCCGGCTCTTGCAAATGCGGGTCCGGATTTGGAAGCTTGTATCGATGCTCCGGATGTTCCCTTGAACGGCACACCTGTCAGTGGCACATGGACCGGAAGTTTTGTAAGCTCCGGCGGTTTATTCAATCCAACGACTCCAGGAACTTTCCCACTGGTTATTTCCAATGGCGCCGGGAACTGCCTGACTCGTGACACGATGCTTTTCACGGTTCATCCGCTGCCTGTGGTGAATATTGGAACCGATGAAGCATTCTGTCCCAGCGAAAATCCGGTTAATTTTTCAGGAACTCCGGCAAATGGCGTTTGGAGTGGAAATGGTATAACCGATGCTTCATTAGGAACTTTCGACCCGGGAATAGCTTCGGTTGGAACAAATACAATTGTCTACACTTATACAGATCCGGTAACCGGCTGCATTAACCGGGATACTTTACTGGCAATCATTCACCCGATGCCGGTTGCAAATTTTACATTCAATCCGATTACCTGTATCGGGACAAATGAATTATTTACGAATACAAGTACTCTGGCCGACCAAAACAACTGGAGCTTTGGTGACGGAAGTACTTCTTCACTGGTTAGTCCGACTCATGGATACGCATCCGCCGGCTTTTTTGACATCGAATTAGTTGTCAGCACCTCATTCGGATGCCTGGATTCAATTACACAGCAAATTGAGGTGCGGATTCCACCCGTTGCAGATTTCAGCTTAACTCCGGATTCTGCCTGCGGCCCTATGTTAGTAGATTTCACAGACCTGTCTTTGGGCCAAAGCTTAACTTATAACTGGGATTACGGAAATGGTCAGTCAAGTACCAATGCTGTTCCGGTTTCACAAACATATCCGGCAAGCAATACCGGCGACACCAGTTACACCATCACATTGAGCCTGACCAATTTCTGCGGAAGCAGCAGTCATTCCGAGGAAATTACGGTAATGCCTTCACCAACTGCTGTTTTCGGGACTCTGGTCGATATCGGATGTACCCCACTTGTGTTGGATATGGTTAACAACAGTTTCGGACTCCCCGACACCTTTGAATGGGATTTCGGCGATGGGAACACTTCAACGGATTCCGCAGCAACGCTTCAGCATACATTCTATACCGGAACAGAAGATACTACTTATACCATTCAGCTGATCGTCACTAACGAATGCGGTTCGGACACAGTCCAGCATCAAATTACGGTACTTCCGCCCCAGGTAAATGCATTTTTCAATATTGATGCTCCGGACGGATGTGTTCCGCATACCATCAACCTGACACAATTCTCACAAGGAGCAAGCTTCTCTTCCTGGGATTTCGGAGACGGAAACCTTTCGACAATATATAGCCCTTCTCATACATTTACCTCCCCGGGAACTTACGTGGTATCACTTTTTGCTGCCGGATGCGGCTTTGATACAGCAACCACGGTCGTGACTGTTCATCCTTTGCCTCAAATTGATTTCACTTCGCTGGACTCCGTTTGTCTCAACGCAGAACTTGCATTCACGAATTTAAGCACCAATATCGCTTCCATGAACTGGGATTTCGGGGACGGATCCGGTTCTTCCTTAACCAACCCGGTACATGTTTATTCGACCCCAGGCTTCTATACGGTGACTTTATCCGGAATAAGTCAAAGTTATGGCTGTACAACCCAGGCAACGAAAATTATCAAAGTCAACCAGGGACCAACTTCCCAATTATCACTTGGACCAAATGCCGGCTGCGTGGAGCTAACCGTTCAAATGAACAATAACAGCACCGGTATCGTAAGTCAGGTCTGGAACTTTGGTGACGGAAATTCCTCTTTGCTGAGTAATCCAAGCCATACTTTTACAACCCCCGGGTCCTATGCCGTTCAATTAATCGTGTTGGATAATATCGGCTGTCCGGATACTGCAACACAGGTCGTTACGGTTCATCCGCTGCCTGAGGTTGATTTTACTTTTTCCACAACGGATCCTTGTGTTCAGCCGACAGTGGTTGATTTCACCAATCAAAGTACAAATGCTGCAGGCTACAACTGGAACTTCGGGAATGGCCTATCTTCCACACTAACGGATCCGAGTTCTATCTATCAGCTGCCGGGTGATTATACAGTTACGCTTGTTGGAACAACTATTCACGGCTGTATTGACAGCATTCAAAAAACAATATCGTCTTACCAAATGCCGACAGCTTCGTTTGCATTACCAACTGATTCTTTATGTGTCGGTGAGGAAATTACCCTTCAGGCCAATACCCAATTCGCAAATTCAGTTTCCTGGTTCCTGGGCAATGGAACGATTCTGACCCAAAATCCGGTGGTGACTTCATTCGATACCAGCGGAAGTTATCCTGTAACACTCATTGCTTATGGAAACGGAGGTTGTAATGACACCGTTTCTTCCGGTATATCCATTACGGTACTTCCCCAGCCTACTGCGGATTTCAGCTATACCAACGTGGAAGGCCCCGAACCGTTGAGCGGAATTGTCGACTTTACAAACCTGAGCAGCCTGGCAGATAACTACTCGTGGGAATTTGGCAACGGAACTGCATCATCGGAAGAAAATCCGACTATTCGTTATGCAGAAAACGGAGAGTTCATCGTTACATTAATCGCTTCAACGATCTACGGTTGTGCGGACACGCTTGTAAAACCAATTACTGTGGATTTCTTCTATGGATTATTTATTCCAAATGCCATGAGTCCGGGACACACTGATTTTGAAGTTGCGAATTTTGTTCCGAAAGGAGTAAACATGAAAGATTTTGAGCTGTTGATCTACGACGATTGGGGGAACCTGATCTGGTCAACAACTGCTTTGGATGAAAACGGTCGCCCGACAGAATACTGGGACGGAACTTATCGCGGAGAACCTGTGCAGCAGGATGCATACGTATGGAAAGCAAGCGCAACTTTCAGAAATTCGAACGTTTGGGAAGGAAAAGAATATCCGAAAGGCCGGATCAAACGATCAGGAACTGTAACAGTAATAAGATAAATTATGAAAGGACTGATTTTATTCATAGTGTTCATTACTGCCGGATCCGCATACGCGCAAGATCCCAATTTTTCGCAGTTCTATAACAACCCGATTTATTACAATCCTTCCATGACCGCTGTCAACAATGGAATTGGAATAAGACTGAATGCACGTTCTTTGTGGGGGCCTATTCCAGGAAGATTCAACACCTTTTCATTCTCTGCCGAAGCACAAACTATGTACAAAATGGGACTGGGAATCATGGCCTATTCGGATGTGGGAGGCGAAGCACTATTGAGAACTGCCGGCGGATACCTCAATTATTCTTACAGACCTGTTGACACCAAAAATTT
>DJFP01000143.1:178-10764 GCA_002432565.1 Flavobacteriales bacterium UBA5869 | reverse complement strand
GAGGTGCGTTTAAACGCTTTAACGTAACACTCGGAGGTGCTATTCATCATCTATCCCAGCCAAAGGATGCTTTCCTGGCAGATGCGGAAAAATTGCCTTTTAAATTGGTATTCCATGGTTCTTCCAACCTGCTTTTCAATGAATTTGTGGTTTCTCCGGGAATTGTTTACGAAATGCAGAACGAATTCAGAACTTTCAGTGTGGGGAGTAATTTCATCAGTCAGCCATTTATTATCGGGATTTGGATGCGCAACAGGACAGCAGCCATGAGTTTCAAGCAATACGATTCGTTTATTTTTACCCTGGGCCTGAATTTACGTACCAAGTATGAAACTTTGTGGCGGGTAACTTACAATTTTGATATGACGATTTCCCGTTTGAAAACAAGCAGCTATGGCAGCCATGAAATTTCCCTCCTGTTCGAAATTCCTACTAAAGTATTGTTTTCCAAGAATGTGAACAGCAAGAGTATGCGCAGAAGATACCAGTGTCCGAAAGAGTTTAGCGGATTCTGAAATAATTATCAATGATGAATGGGTTAATTATCAAGCGTGAATCCTATTGATAATTAAAAATTGATAATTAGTCAGACCCATTTCTTTTGCATTGCCAGTCGAACGGCTTCTACTTTGGAGTTTACGTGCAGTTTTTCGTAGATATTGGTCATGTGCTTGCGCACCGTATGCGGACTAATGAATAATTCATCTGCAATCGTAGTATAGCTTTTTCCCTGAGCCAGGCAGTTCAGGATATCCATTTCGCGGGAACTTAATGGAGTTGTTTCCTGGCTGGATGTTTCTACAGGTTGGTTTTGGATAAAATTGTATGCTTTTTTGGCAATCGCCGGAGCTAATGGTGCCGCCCCGAATTGCAGTACGTTGTCGATTGCCTGATGCAGATTCGCTATGGATTCATCTTTGAGCAGATAACCGCTTGCACCGGCCTGGATAGCTGAAAAAATTCGCTCTTCATCATCAAAAACGGTGATCATGATAAAGTGGATCTGCGGGTAAAGTACTTTCGCTTGTTTTACAGCTTCGATCCCATCCATTAGAGGCATATCGATATCCATGAAGATAATTTCCGGAAGCGGGTTCAGGGTTGGAAGTAGGTGCAGGAATGCCTGGCCGTTAAATGCAGACATCGTTATTTTCACTCCTGACTTCGCTTCCAGCTTTTCAGTCAGGATTTGTACATTGTACACTTTGTCATCGACAATTCCAATTGGACAAATTCCCATAGTAACAAATGTGATGATTTATTGCACCATTTCCAATTACGCAATTGTGCTATTTTTCTTCCAACGGAGCAACAAAACCATACCGCTGTGATCCTGGCTTTTGGTCATGGAATAAACTGCGCCGATCTTTTCCACACGCTGTTCGATGCTTTTTAGTCCGTAATGGAATTCAGGTTTTACTTCAGGATCAAACCCTACTCCGAAGTCTTCGATGGAAAGCACCAGGTAATCTCCTTCTTCTTTCAGGTTTATTTCTACTTTTTTGGTTTTGGCATGTTTGTAGATATTGCTGATTCCTTCCTGGAAAATACGCATAACATGCAGCGAAACTCCCGGATCAAGAACACAATCTTCCATCTGAACGTTAAATTTAACCTCAATGGAATTATCTTCCAGCCATTTCTTAGCCACGTTTTTCATACGGTCTAACAACACTTTTGAAGACATGCTTTCGGAATGTAAAGCCCAAACAGTATCCCGCAAAGAACTCATGGCTTCCTGGCTCATCATAAACGTCCTGTTAATACGTTTGTTTTCCTTGTCGCCAAATGCAAGCAATTCCAGATTATTGACAACAAAACTCAATTGCGAACCTACCAAATCATGCAAATCGTAAGAAATACGTTTCCGTTCTTCGTTCGTTGCATGGAACACCTGCTGCTGTGCAAGCAATTCTTTTTTCAACGAGCGTCTGAGAAAATAAAAGACCAGCGTTATAACTGTCAGCGCCAATAACGATACCAAAACAATCCACCAGGTATTTTCCGCTTTCCTTTTCAATTGCTGCTGAAGCAATTCTGCGTCTTTCTTTTTTTTATAAAGTTCCGAACGCTGTTTTTCAGATTTAATATTGTAAATGGCATTTGTTTTTGCAATTCTCCGGTCATTCAGCTCTTTATAATACCGCAAATGGTACAATTCATATTTCTCCCAAAAATACCAGGCTTTCCGGCTTTCATTTCGTTTGAGGTAAATGACTCCCAGGGCTTTTGAAATTTTGTACAACTGCTCGTTTGCTTTCAGCTTTTGAGCTATTGGGAGTGCTTCCAGCAATTTTGCTTCTTCATCTTGCGGATTTCTTAGATCTTTGTAAACACGCGCCCAGTTGATTAATGTACTGAGAATCAAATAATCATTTTCAATCTCTTTTGCGAAAGCAACACTCTCGCGGTATATTTTGATTGCCTCATCGTACCTTTTATAGTCATCCAGGATCATTGCTTTGTTGCATAAAACAATCGCCAAACCGTATTTATTGGAAGTTTTCCGGTATCCCTTTATGGCCAACTCGGAATAGTATAAACTTGAATCCCTTATTTCAAGCGTATTAAAAGCCGTTCCCATGTTCGAGTAGGCATCCAGTATCTGGACTTCATCTTTTCCGCGTTTATAAGAAGAAATACTCTTTCGGTACCAGAACAGGGCCGTTTTTTCCAGGTCCAGTTCTTCGTAGATCAAGCCCAGATTATTTTGAGTTGCTCCAACATTGACGTAATCGTCCATCTTCTCAAAATACAATTTTGCTTTGTGGAAGGATTGAATAGCCCGTTTCAGATCATTTTTACGCCAGTAAATAAGTCCCAGGTTGTTCTGGCAGGAAGCAATTCCTTTCAGGTAATTTTGTTCCTCTGAAATTGCCAGTGCTTTTTTGTAATTATCAATAGACAGGTCTGTTTGAGAGAGCACATCGTAAGCAATACCGATACGGATATAAGCACGGATCTCTCCGATGTAAAATTTACAGGTATTTGCCTGAGCAGCAATCTTCCGGCATTCTGCAATTGCAGCTTTAGGGTTTTCATAGCACAGGTTCAATACTTTGTCATTCCGTGTATTGATCTTGTTTGTATCACACTGCGCCGTCCCTTTAAGAGGAGAGAAAATCAGTAATAAAATGAGCAGTAATAATCGTTCCATCTTTTCGTGTTTTACTTCGGCCGCTTGAGTTCGAGTTTTTTCAGGCGCTTTCTGCGTTTCAAATAAAGCAGGCCGAAGAAGCCAATTAAAATACCTGCTATGAACCAAATCAATGTATCTTCATACCACGAAGCCCGAATTTTAAAATGAGTGCTTTCCGGGTCCGAGTAGCGCCCGGTCCCGGGGTCAAACAATCGCAGTTCCAATGAATAAGAACCTGCACTCAAATGCTCGAAGGTAAGTTTGGTCAGGCCAAGGGAAGTATTCGACCAATGGATCTGATCATTTTCCCCATTCCGGATCAAACGGTATTGCAATTCATACGGGTGGTTTCCCATTAATTCCACCAATTCATATGGAATCGTTACCTCCGTATTTGCAGCTTCAAACTTATTTCCGTTTTCCTCCTGGTAATCCCCGCTCGGTTTTCCCAGAATAAAAGATGGAAAGTCTGTTTTCATCTTTTCCCATTTGAATGCAAACAAGCCGAATTGAGTAGCAACATAGACTTTGTCGTCGAGAACTACAAAATCCCTTAAGAACAGGTCATTCATGCGGGAAAGTTCTTCCAATCGCTCCAGGTTACCAGTGAGCTTCTTCGTTCTGTAAAGTGTTTTATCCGAAAGGATATAGAATTGATCATTGAAAATTTTCAGTTTGGAAACCAACAGATTACTCCCGTTCTCACGAAAGTTCACTTCGTGGGCTACTTTCCCGTTTTTAATCGTAAAAATCTTATTAGCAGCACTCAGAACATACCAGCAATTCTTGTGAAAAAGAATTTCCGAAGGGTCGATAATTTCATTGAAATAACGGATCGAACGGTATTCCAGGGTATTCAGGTCTAATGTAAACAGTCCTTCCAGGTTGGAGAACAGCACTTCATTCGTATCCGACTGCTGAAATAATTTCACAGGGCTTTCCAAAATTACCTGTCGCTCCTTGCCTTTTACGAGTTTTTCACGCAATTCTTTTTCTGTTTTCGCTTGTATTGTGAATAATCCTTTGGAAGAAACAATCAGGAAATCCTCATTTTGAAGTGGAATAAGTTTTTTCACAAATTCGTCTCCCAGGATCAGAGGCACGGAGAATTCTCCCCCTGGCTTCCAATTTTTCTGAGTGGTCCCTTCTTTTTGAACAACATTTCGCACTTTGCGTCCAAATTTATTCAGGACCATCATTTCTCCCGAATTACTGCGTGCCACAATTTCATCTCTGTACAGGTCAAGAAAGTTGAATTCCGTTGAATTTACCAATTTGTAAGATCCCGCCGGTATACAATACAGGCCTTTCGACTTTGTTCCGAGCCAGATATTGCTGTTCCTATCTTTGAAAACAGCCGTTACATGCAATCCCACAATAATGGATTTCACGCGCATATCGCCGGCTTTCAACACGATCATCCCCGTTTCTGAAAGCAGGTATACTTTTTCATCAATGTGCACCACTTTTTGGATGGAATGATTGAAAGCACCAATTAATTTATTCAAGTTCTTAAAACGCTTATTGATATACTGCAGCGAAATGGCTGAATTCGGTTTTACAGGAAAAATGATCACTTTATTATCTTGATTGATCAGCCATCTTCCGGTCATTCCGGGTAAAGTACGCGCTGTCTGTTCATTCACATCAATCAATTCGTTGCTTGAAAGCAGCGCAAAACGTCCTTTATCGTTCTCCACATAATCGATCAGCTCCGATTTTCCTTTTTCAAAGAACGGAATTTCGGTTTTTGAAATGAAGGTAAACGGATTTGGCTTAAAGGTATAAACTGCATCCGGACAAAGGATTCTCAGGTTTGCTTCCTTCGTACCTTCGAGTTTCAAAATCTGGCTTTTAACCTGCGGCAATGGAACAGGCAGAACTTTTTCTCCTTTGATCTCAAACAATTGTCCTGTTTTGGTTAAACCAACCAGCTTATTCTTCAATTTCAAAAGCTGAACAATGTCCTGGGAATACAATTTAGAAGAAGCAATCTGTTTCGACTGGAACCCGTTGAAACTAAAAACACCTTTATCAGTTCCCACTATCAAACGCCCGAATGCATCTTCTTCAATAGCCATAATATGATGATCTCCCAAAGATGTTGCTACCGGGTAGTAGTAAGACTTTCTTTGGGCAAATATGAAAGAAGTGAAGAGTAGAAAGACCGGAACTAATTTCATTATGTAGAAGAGTTTATTTATAATTTCTAGTTGATGACCGCATTAACGCTTGTCATTTGTCGTCCGTTTTACGGATTCTTCAAACCATTGCCACAACTTATCTTTTGGCACGGGTGCTGTTATTTTTACTGTTTCTTTCGTTGTAGGATGCTCAAACTCCAGCTCCCTGGAATGCAGATAGATAGAACCATCCGGATTGGAGCGTTTTGCGCCGTATTTCAGATCGCCCTTAATAATACATCCGATTGCAGACAACTGTGCCCGGATCTGGTGATGCCTGCCCGTTTCTAATTCTACTTCCAATAAGGTGTAATTGTCGGAACTGAGCAAAAGCCGGTATTTCAGTCGTGCTTCTTTCGAATCCTTACGCGCCTCATGATAGCTGTAAGTTTTATTTTGCTTTTCGTTACGCACCAGGTGGTGGACCAAATAACCTGATTTCTCTTTCGGTGCTTTTTCTACGACCGCCCAATAGACCTTTCGTGGATGTTTCTCAGCAAAAAGTTTATTCATTCGTGTCAGAGCTTTGCTTGTACGTGCAAAGGCAATTGCCCCCGAAACAGGCCGGTCCAAACGGTGGATCAAACCACAAAATACATTTCCGGGCTTTTCAAATTTATTACGGATGTATTCCCTCACTTTTTCTACCAGCGGGAAGTCCCCTGAAATATCTCCCTGCACATTTTCTCCTGCATGCTTGTTGACCACCATCAAATGGTTATCCTCATACAATACATCTTCCGGGCGGATTTGCTCCATCTACTAATATTGTTCGTTTTGGTTCGGGAAATCACCGCTGCGCACGTCATCTATGTAGTTCTTTACAGCCTCCGTCATAATATCGTAGAGATTGGCGTACTTGCGCAGGAAGCGCGGAGAGAATTCGTTGTTGATCCCAAGCATGTCGTGAACAACCAACACTTGTCCGTCCACCCCATTTCCTGCTCCGATACCAATAATCGGCACAGAAACGGATTTCGCTACTTTTTCTGCCAATGCCGCAGGTATTTTCTCCAATACAATGGCAAAACAACCGGCTTCTTCCAAAGCTTTCGCATCTTCAATCAGGCGCTGAGCCTCGTTTTCTTCTTTGGCACGAACTACGTATGTTCCGAACTTATAAATGGATTGCGGGGTCAATCCCAAATGTCCCATCACCGGAATTCCGGCCGTGAGAATCCGTTTAATGGATTCAATGATCTCAATCCCGCCTTCCAGTTTCACGGCATGTCCACCGGATTCTTTCATAATACGGATCGCATTCGACAGCGCTTCTTTGGAATTTCCCTGGTAAGAACCAAAAGGCATATCCACCACTACCAATGCTCTTTCGACTGCGCGAACAACGGACCCGGCATGGTAAATCATTTGGTCTAAAGTGATGGGAAGCGTCGTTTCATGTCCGGCCATGACATTGGAAGCGGAATCTCCAACCAAAATAACATCAATTCCGGCAGAATCAATGATTCGGGCCATGGAAAAGTCGTAGCCGGTCAGCATGGAAATCTTCGTCCCGGAATTCTTCATTTCTTGTAAAACATTCGTAGTGACGCGTTTTACATTTTTATGCACAGACATGAGCGATTGTTTTTATCTAACAAATTTAAGGAATTACAAATTACGAATGCCGAATTACGCATTGTAATTGTGAATTGGATTAGCATTTCTGTGCATCACAGGCAAATTCGTCAATGTGCGAGTTTGCCAAATGGAAAACCGCTATAAGACTTCGATTCGGATTTAGGAATTCGGCATTCGTAATTACTCGAACCACACATCGTGGATGATCTGCTTGCCGGCGGTTTCATTTACCCTTTGAATGATGATTTGTTTTCCGTGTGCCAGTTCATCGCGCATAACAGAAGAATTCAATGCAACGATCAAAACCCTATGGCGGATCTGAAGGTTGGTCGTTCTGCTGGCAACGGCTTTTCCCATCATTTCTTCCCACTTGCTCAAAACTTCCATTTCGGTCATTTTTCCCTGCAATTGGTAAGCACTCATCAGCTTGTCCACCAATTCTTTCATCGGCTGGGCATTCCCCGATCTCTTGCGTTCATCCCACTCACTCATACCAATTCGGAATTAAAAATGATCATATTCGGTTTTACCTGTATCGTGTCAAAAATAGCAGAAACACGGTTCTCGTCGGTATCTGTCACCAAAACCTGTCCGAAGGTGTTTTTGGAAACCAATTCCATTAATTGCGCTACACGAAGATTATCCAGCTTGTCGAAAATATCGTCCAATAAAAGAATCGGAGTCTGTCTGAGGCGTTCTTTCAACCAGTCGAACTGGGCCAAACGCAAAGCGATGAGGAAACTTTTCTGCTGTCCCTGGGAACCAAATCGTTTGATGGGTAATCCTTCCAGTAAGAAGGTAATGTCGTCTTTATGGATTCCAACAGAGGTGTAATGGACCCGCATGTCTTTCGGATAAGCCTGCTGCAGCAAAGTCCTGAAATCCGTTTCGGTGAGTTTGGATTCATAATTCAGGGAAACAGCCTCCTGTTCCTGCGATATCCACTTGTAATAATGCTGGAATAAAGGAATGAATGCTTCGATAAATGTTACGCGCTTTTGGTGAATTGCTGTTCCGTAGCGGATCAATTGTTCGTCCCAGATCTCGATGGATTCCCGCTCGAAAAAACCGTTTTCGAATTGCAGTTTCAACAAGGCATTCCGCTGATCGAGCACTTTATTATAGCGCTGCAGATCATTCAAATACTCATGGTCGAACTGCGAAATGATCCCGTCCATCCATTTCCTGCGCACTTCGCTTCCTTCGGAAATCAAGTCGGTATCGTAAGGCGAGATCATAACAACCGGGAAATGCCCGATGTGATCTGCCAGCCGGTCGTACTCCTTTTTATTTTTCTTGAAAACCTTCTTGGAACCCGATTTTACCCCGCAATACAGATTAAATGGCTGTTCGTCTTTCATCCAGCATCCCTGGATCACAAAAAACTGCTCATTGAATCGGATATTTTGGCGGTCGATGGGATTTAAATAAGAACGGCACATACTCAAGTAATGAACCGCGTCGAGCACATTCGTTTTTCCCGAACCGTTCTTCCCTACAATGCAATTCACGCCGGATTCGAACTGGAATTCAGCTTCGCTGTGATTGCGGAAATTGACTAATGAAAGGGATTCGACGAACATGATGCAAAATTACGAATTCCGAATGACGAATCCCGAATTGCCGATCGTGAATTGTATGACGCAGGGTCGAAAAATTTTTCACCCCTGCCCAATTCGAAATGAATATGCTTATTTTTAGGTTTCAAATCCCAGCTAACATGACAAAATACCTGTTCATTCTTTACCTCATCACCGTAAGCTTGTTTTCCTCTGCACAAGTAGAAGAAAGCTCGGTCTTGCACAAAACCATCCTGGAAAAAGACAGTCTGCTCTTCAACATCGGTTTCAATACCTGTGATATTTCGCAGTTTGAAAAGCTATTGAGTGAAAATTTCGAGTTTTTTCATGACAAATCGGGAATCTCCGACCGCAAAAAATTCCTGACGGATTTGAAGAACGGTCTCTGTAAATCTTCTGAAGCCTACCAGTCGCGAAGAGAACTGATTACTGAAAAAACACTTGTTTTCCCACTTTACAACCAGGGCGAACTTTACGGCGCAATTCAGTATGGAGAGCATCGCTTTTATGAGAAAATGGAAGGGAAAGCAGAACAATACGCGAGCACCGCAAAGTTTACGCATGTTTGGATCATCGAAGACGGGAAATGGAAATTGAAGTCGGGATTGAGTTACGATCACCAGCACTAATTCCTGATTACGAATGCCGAAATCCGAATTACCGAATTTCCCTCAGCGGATCGAAAAGCGCATCCTGATTGATGCCAATCCTTCAGAAGTTTGGGCTTATTTGACCGTTCCTGCTTTTATGAAAGCATGGATGGGCGATGAAGAAATGCAAATCGACATTATCTGTGATTGGAAAACAGGAGGCTCTTTTGTAATCAAAGGATTTCACCATGAGCAGTTCGAGAACCGGGGAACCATCCTGCAGCTCGATCCGGAAAGCGTTTTCAGCTATGCATATTTGAGTTCTTTATCCGGTCTGGAGGATGAAACGAAGAATTATACCACGATTTCTTTCTGTTTAACGCCCAAAGCCGGCAAAACAGAACTGCGGGTTGAAGCAACGAACTTCCCGACATTTGAAATTTACAAGCATTTGGAGTTTTACTGGAATGGAACCTTGCAAATTATCAAATGGAGAATTGAAAATTGAAAAGAAATATGAAATTCATTGTTATCATACCATTTTTAATACTTGCCCTGGTATCTTGTAAGCATGAGCCAAAAGTTTTAAGTGAGGATTTTCAGGCTATTTGCTTTGTAAGTAATGGTGATGAAATTAGTTTAGGTAATGGAGTTTACATGAATTCTCCAACTATTCACTATGTTTTATTTCTATACCATGACACTATTTTCCAGGTTCAGATTAAGGATAAAAAGAATTCCTGGTCCTATTTAACACCACGAAACAAAGGAAAAGACAGTCTCATCTCCTTATTAAGGAAATACAATAAAACATCTTTGAAAGAACAATTGCACTTGATACAAAAGACGGATTACACAGTCAGTTCCAGTTGTGGACCAAAAGGATATTTTCTCTGCAAAAAGAATGAAAAACTCAATTTTGGGCTATTAACTATCGTGATTACAGCTATTGGTCAAGATACTATTATTGGAAAGAAACCAAGCTCCATCCCTATCAATTCCCAAAAATCTATTCAACCATTTATCACACATTAAACTCCAAACAATGGGATTATCTCATGAGTGATGATTACTATTACAAGGATTTTAGGACCTATGAAAAAGTTCAATTCCAATTTGAACCAACAACCAAATCAAAATGAATCAGCTATCTTTATAAAAATTCGTATCCACCATGAATGAATTAGCCCGACAAGGCAGAAGCCAAACGATTGCAATCTCTATCAGTGTCATTCTTATTTCCATGTTCGTTATTGCATTTTACCACATTCCCCAGGATTCGGTAGATCCCAAGAAGTTCTTTCAACAAATCGTGCGGTTTGTGCTCACACTGGCACTTCTTTATTTCTTGTTCCAGGGAAAAAACTGGGCGAGAATCACAATACTTGTTTTGTTCTTGCTAACAATACTCAGTGGGTTGATCCTACTGTTCATCCCCTTTCCATTAGCAGGAAAGATTCCTATTCTGGTTATGATTATCATTTACGGACTTGGGGCTTACAACCTTTACTTC
>DJFP01000143.1:0-161 GCA_002432565.1 Flavobacteriales bacterium UBA5869 | reverse complement strand
GGCTTTTAGAAAGAAAGAATTCAATTTGCCACTTCTGACTTTTAGCTTTTTCCTTCCAAAATGCTACCTTCGTTAAAAATCAAGTCATGAAAATCCTTCTTTTTATCGCTGTTTCTGCGTCTTTACTTTTAAGCTGTAATACCAGCAAACCGGCTGCTTCA
>DJFP01000176.1:375-5666 GCA_002432565.1 Flavobacteriales bacterium UBA5869 | reverse complement strand
AACAGCTTCGTATCCGGTCCGGTTGCTAAGCTTGGAAATACGGCATTTGTATTCCCAACCGGAAAGAACGTGGTCTATGCGCCCATTGCCATTGGGGTTCCCGGAGTTGTAACAGACCAATTCACTGCCGAATATTTCCAAATGTCACCAACTCCAACATATCCAACCTCGAGTTTTGAACCGGCTTTGAACCATATTTCCGAATGTGAGTACTGGATGCTCGACCGAACCACCGGATCTTCCGATGTGGCAGTAACACTCAGCTGGGATACAAGAAGCTGTGGGGTAACCGTACCCGCCGATTTGCGCGTAGCTCGCTGGGATGGTGCTCAATGGACAGATAAAGGAAACGGTGGAACAACAGGTACAACTGCAGCAGGAACAGTAGTTTCTTCAGCTGCCGTAACAGGTTTCGGACCATTTACCCTGGCTTCTTCCACACTGACGAACCCTCTGCCGGTAGAATTATTGACTTTCGCCGCAAACTGTGAACAGGAAAACGCGGTTCTTCGATGGAGTACTGAAAGCGAGTATAACAACGACTATTTCACCATTGAGAGCAGTCTCAACGCACAGGACTGGCAAACAGAGGCTACCATTGACGGAAACGGGACAACAAGCAACTTGAGGAACTATCAGTGGGTTGATCCTTCCAATCGCGGAAGAAACATGTACTACCGCTTATCCCAAACGGATTATAACGGTACAACGACCATGCATGAACCGGTTTACCTCTCAAGCTGTTCTGAAACGGATAGCAGGCTCACTATTTACCCCAATCCTGCCAAAAGCGTTGTCAATATCCTGACGGATGAAAAGATCACTCAAATACGGATACTGGATCCGGCAGGAAAGGTTGTTGCCGCTCCGATTGATTATCACTACCAACAAATCAATTTCGGTGAGCTGCCAAACGGTGTTTATTTCATCGAGGTAACTACGGCGAAAGCCATTTTTAATGAAAAAGTGGTGGTCTCAAGGGATTGAGAAGCATGAAGTCATAGTGATTAATCCCTGATCCGGATGGATCGGGGATTTTTTAGTCACACAATAATCAAATGCCTCCCACTTTTAATATCGGCTTTTGTAAAAAAACGGTTTCACAAACTTCAAGGAAATTATCTCCGAGATCATATATGCCTTCATCCCCCAATAAATAAAATTTGCCACTAAAAGAGACCAAAAAACCTCCATGATCTGAATGAATACTTCCTATCGGAAGTAAATCGTCATTTATAACTTTCTCTAAAACAATGTAGTCTTCACTATCTAAAAAATTTAGTCCTACATCCGGATTGATTCGGATATCAGACCAACCCCCTTGCTCTGTTCGGAATTCTATTCTAATATTCCCATATTCCATCAAAAAATCCTGAATAAATTTATTGGGTTCTTTAAATCCGTGCCGTTTATAATCCCGGATCATATATGAATGTCTATTTTTCAATTTTCATACCAACCAGCTTGGTTCAACAAATCTTTAGCCTGAAATCCCTTTTCCTTTAAAATACTCATATCGAAATGTGTCATGTTACCACCCTTTGGAAAAGCTGGAAACAAATCCGGTTCCCCAGGTAAATAGCCAAAATAGAATGGCTATATACGCCAAACTAATTATGGAGTAAATTACTTTTGAAAGTGCATTACGTTCCCCGGACAACATTTTCTTCAACCTCTCTTTTCCCAGATAAACTATGAAAAACGATATAAACACCAATAAGAAAATGGAAAGTCCTATGTATCCATTAAATTTTCGTTCATCATAAATAGAATATGAGAAAAAATCAATTCCAACCAACAGCAACAAAACATGAGAGAGTGCAGATAGAGTAACTGCATGCTCTTCTATTCCAAATCCTAAATACTTTTCATTGTTTCTGTAATAGATATTCCTGAATAGAAAATAAAACCCCAGTGTTGTAAAGTCAAATAAGAACATCTCTGCAAACTTAGCCTTTCGAGTAAATACTTCACCTAATTAATGCCAATAAAAAAATCCCATTTCATGCTTCGAAAAGAACTCTTCATATTTTGAGCTATTTTCCAATTCAGCTATCAAATCCTCATGACTGAAAGTAGTTTTAAGATCAGGATGTTTACTATATACGAATTGAAGGAATTTCCACGACGAGACTTTGATATTGTAATTAATAAAAGGTGCGAAGTCATATCTCACTTCTAAATTATTTACCCAAAAATCACACCCGGCTCCATGAAAGCTATATTCTATTTCGCGATCTCCCATTTTTAATAATCCACTTTTAGGAAACATTACTCCCGCGAATGAATAAGGTGAATTCGTAAATTCTGATTTTATGATGTTGTATTCTACACAAATAGCATCAATAAAATCCTGAGTCAATTGATAAAATTCTTTCAACTCTTCAGTCAAATTCATTATTTTCCAGTTTTAGTATTAAATAATTTAGATTGTCGACTTTAGATTTACAAAGTCCTTTCATTTTATCAAGAACTTAATCTTTGATAAACATCAACACCTCCATCACCGACAATAGCAAAATAATTGTCTGATTTTGAAAATCCGATTTTTATATCGCCTTCGTAGAATAATTGATTCAATTTTAAAAAATAAAATTTACCTGTTCTTAAATTGGTTATTAAGGGGACTACAATATTCCAGGATAGATTTATCAATCTTAGTGACCACCTGTTATCCTTAGTTAAAAGGTTGCCTCCACCTCCTCTTATTCCAAACACATCAATTTCTATATTCTTCTCTTTAACATAGAATCTTAAATTGTCATTTGAAATTCCTGGTTTCAAATCTGAATCGTAGTCCTCAAAAACTATTTCTTGTTTGTTCAAATCATAAATAAACAATCCATCTATATTTATAATCAATAGATTATCATCATCAAACCAACCCGTTACAATTGGCGAATTGATTGGAATGGAAGAATAATAGTTCCATTCTTCAGCAACACTCACAATCTCTTGGTTGAGAGAATACAATCCCGACAAATCGGATTTGTAACTTTCTATTAAATCTTTAATGACCATTGCCTATAGGTTGTATTCTTCTACCTGCTTCCATTCTATCTGTTCCGATTTATTCTTCTTTGATTAATACGAATACAAATCTCTCAAGTGTCGTTGCTACAGTACTTGTAGTAACATCTTCAATCTCATACCCCTGGTTTAACCAAATATCTACTTCTTGCTTCAAAGCAACCAAAAAATCAACTTCCCTTCGGTCCATCTCTTTACTTTCCAGCTTATAATCAGGGGTTACAATTTCAATCGCGTATCTGGAACTATTGATGGCTGAAATGATTACCGTAGATTTCTTTTGCCCGAAACTGCTTGATATTCCCAAAAATGAGAATGTCAATACACACATGATTGTCCTTAACTTTTTCATATTCTTTGTTTTAAACTTATTTCTTCCCCGCCCTGCCCGCTTCTCCCGTTGAGCCTGCGCTGCGTTCGTTTACATTCAGCCGCTTGTTGCCAAACTTAAAGGAGCATGAAAAACGAACCGACTGGGTATCGTAGTAAAAATCATCCTTCACCACGGTTTGGTTTGTGCGGGTGGTTGTTTTAAACCGCAATATACGAAACGGATCGTTCATTGAAAGTTTTAGGGAAACCCGGTTCTTCAGGAGGTTTTGGGTCAGTGAAAACCCCGTAAACGGGTATTGAATATTTTGTGTGATGTTTTGGTACGAAGGACTCACATAGGAAACATAAGCTTTCAAGGTCAGGCTTTCGCGTTTATCCAATACAAAACTGAAATCCAGGTTCAATATCCCCACGAAATTGTTGATATTTTGACGTTCAATGACCTGATTAACGGTGGTATTAGAGAAACTTCCAAGAATCATTGCATCTATTGAAATTCGCTTTTTGATTAGTTTATAATAACTGAATACAAGCGTTGCCGACCGGCTTGAATATAAATTCGCATAAGTAGTTTGCTGCAGCTGGGTAGCGTTATCAAAAATGGTGACAGTGGTTGAACCTTTGTGATCATACCCCAGGTAAAGGTTCANNTTTCCCACTCTATAACTAAAGCTGGAGGTATAATAGCGAAAAGGATTCAGCTCATCATACCCGGGACGGTAAAAATTCCTGGAGTAGGAAAAATTCCATGAATTCCCTTTTTTGGTCTCGTACATCGCGAAAACTTTAGGGACCAGCTGGAAGTAATTATTAGCTGTTTCAAACCCGGTCGTTGGGGATTTCCCCCGATACATCGTATTCTCCCCCCTTAATCCCAATTGGAAGGACCATTTTCTGATTTTCCAGTCCACACTTACGTAACCCGCCTGGATGTGTTCCAAATAGTTAAACCCATTGCTTTTCAGTGTATCAGCCGTTTCCGGATCGGAAAGATTATTGAATACTGCAAGGTCATTTCTGCTGTCGGTATAGGAATAACGTGCCCCAAAGTTCAGGGTGATCTTTTTGATTGGGTGCACGTAATCCAATCCGCCGGATAAAAAATGTGTATTTGCTGACAACCGGTTGGTTTGAGAACTCAATGAATCCGGCTGATCTGCATTGGAATATTCGGTTTCATAATTGACCCGATACAGGTTGTTATAGTTGGTGTAATCAACATTAAAATCGAGCTTTCTACCGAGCGTATCCAGGCGTTTTGCCAGACTGAGATTCAACGAATGTTTCCCGTTGTCCGATCCATCTTTCGTTTGATTATCAATCAACCCAAACAGCTCCCCGGAATTTGCTCTTTTCTCAATTTCGCTTAAACTGCTGTATGTGTACTTATTAAAACTGGTAAAACCCAGAATTCCAATCTCTGTGTTTGGATTCAATTCGTAATTCATACCAAGTGCTCCCCTGAAATCCCGGTATTGCGACAAACTCGTACTATACTCGTCCCATTGAAGGGTGTCAAAATCGATGTTCTTTTCCCCTTTCGGACGGGATTTGCCATTACTGAAACTTGCATTGGTATACAAGCTGAACTTCCCTTTACGATAAGCATAATTGCCCGAAGCTTCCTGCTGGGAGTAAAACTTTTGACCGATCTCTCCGCGAACACTCCCTTTGCTCAGTCTGCTTTTAGAGCCGACGGTTAATTTGATATTGATCAATCCGGAGCGGACAGAGGCAGCATATTTAACCGGCGGAATAGGGATTATTTCGATGTACTGGATATCTTCCGTTGGAATAGAACGGATAAAAGAAATGAGAGAAGCACCGTCCAGGGGAATGAGTTTATCGTTCATCATCACCTGGGCTGTTTTTCCGTCGGCCAGCTTGATATGATCACCACTGATATAAACTCCCGGAGCAAATTCGAT
>DJFP01000176.1:0-307 GCA_002432565.1 Flavobacteriales bacterium UBA5869 | reverse complement strand
TCAAACTGAGTATTTCCCTGAACCGTAACTGTTGTATCAATCGATTTAAAAGGCACTTTGATGTGCAATTGGTAGTTGCCGTCCGTAAGGCTGCCGAACTCAAAATGACCGGTAGAATCGGTATGAGTTGTTTGAAGAGCGATAGAATCCTTCTCAATTACCAGTTTACAATAAGTAAATGAAACACCGGATGAAGCTGAGATTTTCCCGCTCAAACGTGACTGAGCCAACAGGCAGACGGGCAGAAAAAGAAAAATGAGGCACGCGGTTAGTACTTTCATCCAGGGAAATTAAAGGAGTTTTCACT
>DJFP01000131.1:5993-10556 GCA_002432565.1 Flavobacteriales bacterium UBA5869 | reverse complement strand
ATTGGAGCCTTGTAAAGAATACGACCTGACATTCTCCTATGAGAAAGACGGGAAGAAAAATTTCTACAACGAGAAATTCAAGACCGAATGTAACAAAGAATATTCGGAAGTTTACCGCGAATTCTGGCTGGATCTTGACAAGCAAATGATGGTGAAACCTTACTATGTGGTTGGAACAATTACAGACAGTAAGACCAAAGAAAAACTGTCAGGAGTTGCGATCACACTTGTTAATAAAAACACCGGAGAGAAACTTTCCCAATCCTTAACTGCGGCAGCCGGAGCATACAAAACCGATACACTCGGCGGGATGAAAAAAGGTGATAACGTGGAGTTTGCTTTGACATTGGAAAAAGAAGGATACGTGACTATGACATATGATGCTTCGGTGACTTTGGACGACAACTCTGAGATCCGCATCGACCGTTCATTAGCTAAGAATGAAGTTGGAACCGATATCGGATTGGATGTAAACCCAATTTATTTCGACTATAATAAGTGGGATATTCGACCGGACGCAGCTGCCGAATTGGATAAGATCGTGAAAATTATGAAGGCCAATCCGGGTATCAATATCGAACTTGGTTCCCACACGGATAGCCGGGGTACGGATGAGTACAACAGAAAACTATCCGATCAGCGTGCGAAGGCTTCAGCCCGTTACATCGTTTCCAAAGGAATTGCTGCCAACAGAATTACCGGAAAAGGATATGGAGAGTCGAAGCTGAAAGTATCTGATCAACAAATCAACAGCATCCAAAGCTGGGATGAGAAAGAAAAAGCACATCAGCTGAACCGTAGAACAGAGTTCCTGATCGTGAAATAAATCATAAAAAAACACCATAAAAACGTAGGGGCGTCCCGCATGTGCGGGATTCGCCCCTACGTTTTTTTGTTAACCCCAAAGGTAGTTTCAAAGGAGGTTCCGACAAGTTCAAAGAATTTCAGTTAAAACCTTTTTAAACGAAATTTGAATCAGTTCCGCCGTTGCGGACAGAAACCTTAGAACATTGAACTTTTTAAACGGTTGAAACTTTTTGAACCCGCAGGTCAAACCTGCGTACATTTTCGCCATCTTTGAATATAACTTTTACATTATGAACTTATCACTCACCCGAAACTTTGTTATGCTGGACCTGGAAACCACCGGATTGGATGTAGCAAAAGATCGGATTATTGAAATTGCACTGATTAAGATTACTCCCAACGGAGAGCAGAGTGAGTATTATAAACGGATTAACCCCACTATTCCAATCACGAAAGAATCTGCTGAAATAACTGGTATTACAGACGAAATGGTGAAAGATGAGCCCACCTTCGCACAGCTTGCCGATGAGATTGCAGCTTTCATCGGTGACGCTGATTTGGGTGGTTACAATTCAAACAAGTTCGACATTCCTGTTCTGGCTGAAGAGTTCCTGCGCATCAACCATGCTTTCAAAGTGAATGACCGCAGGTTTATAGACGTACAGAACATCTTCCACAAAATGGAACAGCGCACACTTGCCGCCGCATACCAGTTTTACTGCAAAGAATCCATGGAAAATGCGCACAATGCTTTGTATGATACCAAAGTAACACTGGATGTATTTAAAGCGCAATTGGAGCGCTATCCGGACCTTGCAAATACGATTCCCGAACTGTCTGATTTTTCCCGCCAGGGCAACCAGGAGTGGCACGACTTTGCAGGGCGGTTGGCAAAAACGAAAGACGGCCAGGTTTGCTACAACTTCGGGAAACACAAAGGAAAGACGGTGGCAGAAGTAGCAGAATCAGAACCGGGCTATTTTGGCTGGATGATGGACGCTGACTTCCCCCTATTCACCAAACAATTGCTCCGCGAAGAAATGGAACGTATCAAGCAGAAGCGTCGTGAGAAACGCGAAGGCGAAAATTCCACTATGAGTATGGAGGATAAATTGGCAGCACTTCAGAATAAGTTTAAAAAATAATACTTCGACTCCGCTCAGTGTCCTTTGATTCCTCCGAGACAATCGTTAAGGTGGCTGAATGCTTACGCAGACCTTGCTATGCCGTTTGCGTGCCGCTGAAGCTTTAGCAGAGGCGCAAGCGGAGTCGAAGTCACAATTACACAATATGAAAATCATCTGTATAGGGCGCAATTACGCCGATCACGCAAAAGAATTAAATAATCCGCTTCCGACAGAACCTGTTTTCTTTATGAAACCGGATACGGCCTATTTACCCGCAGGGAATGATTTTTACATTCCGGATTTTACCAAAGACCTGCATTACGAATGTGAGATCGTGGTAAAAATCAAAAAAGTGGGAAAGAATATCCAGGAGAAATTTGCTTCAACCTATTACGATGAAATCTCACTGGGGATCGACTTTACAGCTCGCGATCTGCAGGAACAGTGCAAGGCAAAAAGTCTTCCGTGGGAAAAAGCAAAAGGGTTTGACAACAGTGCCCCGATGGGAACGCATTTTGTTCCGGTCAGTTCGCTGAACTTAAACGACCTCCGCTTCTCTCTGAAAAAGAACGGAGAAACCGTGCAAAAAGGACACACTGCGGATATGATCTTTTCGATTGACCAGATTATTGCATTTGTTTCGCAATACGTGACACTTAAAACCGGAGATCTGATCTTTACAGGAACACCTGCAGGAGTTGGTCCGGTGGCAATCGGCGATCACCTGGAAGGATTTATTGGGGAAGAAAAATTATTAGATCTGAAGATCAAATAATTTTCTTCAATTACGAATTACGAATGTCGAATTACGAATTGGAAATCGGGTTTCAATTTAGATTACGGAATTCGGAATTCTCAAAAGGCCATTCTGCATTCCTCTTCGCTTTCACGAAATAAACAATTGTTCCGAGGCTGATCACACCCAATCCTGCAAGAATCATCTGCCAGCCGGTAGAAAGCAGAATCCCTATCCAAAGGATGATTGCCAGAATAGCCGGAATCGGGAATAGATGCATTTTCCAGGGGAAGAACAATTTCCCGTGCTTTCTGTGAAGTAAGATTAGTCCAACAGACTGACCAATGAACTGAATGAGGATACGCATGGCCAGAATGGCACTGATCACATCACTGAGCTTAAATAACAAACTGAACAGGAATCCCAATCCACCGAGGAAAAGCAGGGAGATGTGCGGAAACTGTTTCGTTGGGTGTAATCTTGAAAAGACTTTAAAGAAAGAACCGTCTTCTGCAGCGGCATAAGGAATCCGGCTGTAACCCAGTGTAGCAGAGAATAAGGAAGCAAAAGCGACCCAAAGGATCAGACAGGTCACCACAATTGCAGCTGTACTTCCCATCAATCGTTCCATGAACAAGCTGATAACAAATTCGCTGTCTTTAGCCTCATTCCAGGGAACAACACTCGTAACACTTATATTCATCGCTAAATAAAGTACCGAAATTCCGGCAATGGAAAGAAACATGCTTCGGGGAATGTTACGGGTTGGATTTATGATCTCACTTCCAAGGTGGCAGGCATTGTAATACCCCAAATAACTATACACTGTTTTCACGCTTGCAAAGCCCATGGCTGAAATAAATGCATAGTTGACCGTCAATCCGTTGTTCATGTGCCTGATAGGCCCCAAGAAGTTCCCGTGGGAAATTCCACCGGCAACAATCCACAGGATCGTAAAAATGACTCCGAACCACAGAAAAACACTGATCTTGCCGATCGTTTCGATCTTCCGGTAAAGCAGCAAAACGATAAGGACCACCACTCCCCCGCTGACCAACTTGGAAGTGTACCAATTTAAAGGAAGAAGGTAAGAAAAATACGACGCAAATCCGATTGCTGCCGAGGCAATTACAAGTGGTGCCTGAATCATGGTCTGCCAAACGAACAGGAAACTCATGAGCTTACCCGCTTTTGTTGGTCCGTAAGATTCTTTCAGGAAATTATAAGACCCGCCTGCTTTCGGAAATGCAGCCCCGAGTTCACTCCAAACCGTTGCGTCTACAAACGACAGGAGTGCTCCGGCCAGCCAGGCATACAAGAAATAAGGCCCGTTCATCATCGTAATGATCATCGGCAGNNAATTACGAATTTCGAATTCCGAATTACGAATGAGCGGGCAGAATTTAGTCGTATTGGATTGAGTATCCTGGAAATGAGCATAAATAAGTGGTTTACTCAAGGAAACTAACTCTACGTTTATGGGAATTATCGATCAGCTCATTCATTACATCTCTTTCCATTCATGATAAACCATCGGTTCACTTTTTGCCAAATGGCAAATTTTGTCCCGGTTCCCCCGAATACCTTTGCCTTGTTCAATTTAAATTCAGAATGATGAAAAAAACAGTATTGGTAACAGGTGCTTCGGCAGGAATCGGCAAAGCAACAGCGATTTATCTTGCTCAAAACGGCTACAAGGTCTATGGTGCGGCCAGAAGAACAGATAAATTATCGGAATTAAAAGGACATGGAGTTATTCCTATCACTTTGGATGTAATAAGTGATTCAAGTATTGTCGCGTGCACAGACCGGATTTTGGAAGAATCCGGGAGCATCGATATCTTGGTAAACTGTGCGGGATTGGGTTCATATGGTGCTTTAGAAGACGTTCCG